>NZ_JAQWTM010000127.1 GCF_029242675.1 Flavobacterium sp. | reverse complement strand
CTCGGATTTATATGTAACCCAGTTTGATAACTCCGTAGCTGAGAGTGCGGGATTGTTAAAGATGGACTTCTTGGGTTTGAAGACACTTACCTTAATAAAAGATACGGTTAAGTTGGTGAAATACCGCACCGGAATCCAATTAGATCCGGATACTTTTCCTATCGATGATGTAAAAACATACGAGTTGTTCCAGCGTGGAGAAACGGTTGGTATATTTCAATACGAATCGGCTGGAATGCAAAAATACATGAAGGATTTGAAACCAACGGTTTTTGGAGATTTGATCGCCATGAATGCCTTGTATCGTCCGGGACCATTGGAATACATACCTTCTTTCGTCCGAAGAAAAAACGGAGAGGAAGAAATTAAATACGATCTAGATGCTTGTGAGGAGTATTTAGGTGAGACCTACGGAATTACAGTTTACCAAGAGCAGGTGATGCTTTTGTCGCAATCATTAGCTGATTTTACTAAGGGTGAGGCCGACGTTTTGCGTAAAGCGATGGGTAAGAAACAGAAAGAGGTTCTGGATAAAATGAAACCAAAGTTTGTGGAACAGGCTGCTGCCAAAGGCCACGATGCTAAAATTTTGGAGAAAATTTGGAAGGACTGGGAAGCTTTTGCAAGTTATGCCTTTAATAAGTCGCACTCTACTTGCTATGCTTGGATTGCTTATCAAACAGCATATTTAAAAGCGCATTACCCTGCGGAATATATGGCTGCAGTGCTATCCAATAATATGAGTGATATTAAGCAAGTATCGTTTTTTATGGAAGAATGTAAGCGTATGGGGTTACAAGTATTAGGTCCGGATGTAAATGAGTCTTTTTATAAATTTACGGTTAATGATAATTATGCAGTTCGTTTTGGAATGGGCGCTATTAAAGGTGTTGGTTCCGGTGCGGTGGCAACTATTGTAGAGAATAGAAAGGACGGTAAATACAAATCTATATTTGACTTAGCCAAGCGCATTGACTTGAGAGCTGCGAATAAAAAAGCAATTGAAAATTTAGCATTAGCAGGTGGCTTCGATTCCTTTTTAGGAACTACGAGAGCACAATATTTTCATGATGAAGGAGACGGAATTACTTTTTATGAAAAAGCAATCCGCTATGGAGCGAAATACCAAGAGAATGAAAATTCATCACAAGTGAGTTTGTTTGGTGAAAGTAGCGATGTGCAAATCGCCGAACCTATCGTGCCGCCTTGCGAGGACTGGAGCACCATGGAAAAACTAGCTAAGGAGAAAGAGGTAGTTGGAATTTATATTTCAGGACATCCATTGGATGATTATAAATTTGAAATGAAGCATTTTTGTAATGCGAAGCTTGAAGCCTTAAAGAATCTTGAAGCATATGTTGGTAAAACGCTTGCTTTTGGAGGGATTATTAACAATGTTCAGCACCGTGTGGCCAAAAACGGAAAAGGTTGGGGAATGTTTACTTTAGAAGGGTATGATGAGAGTTATGAGTTTAGGATTTTTGGTGAAGAGTACTTGAAATTCCGTCATTTCATCATTCAAAACAATTTTACCTTCATGAAGGTTGTAGTCAAGGACGGTTGGGTTAATCAAGATACAGGTAAAAAAAGTGAGCCTCGAATTCAATTTGCCTTAGTACAGTACTTGCAAGATGTTTTGGAGACTTTTGCCAAAAAATTGATTGTTCTACTTAATATTAATGATCTAGAAACAGACTTTATTCACAAACTAAGTCATTTATTTTTTGATAATAAAGGAGATCATCAGGTTAGTTTTGAAATAATGGAATTAGAGAAAGTAAAAAAACTAGTTGAAACCGTTTCAGAAGTCGATGAAAATGAAGATGCTGTTTTTGATACAGCAGATGACGATACAGATTTATTAGACGAAGAACCAATAAAAGCAGTACAAGTAACGGAAGTAGAGGAAATCAAAGTGGTTACTAAGGTAACGATGCCTAGCCGAAAACTAAAAATTAAAATATCAAATGAGTTGTTGCACGAGCTAGAGAAAATGCAAATAAACTTTAAGTTGAATTAGTGTTTGTTAATAAAAGGTGGTTTTGGTGTTTTTTTAGTTAAAAAATCGTGCAAAATTAAGGTATGTGTTTTTAAAATTACAGATTTATTAAATCGTTCTTTATAGGTTTATTTCCTTACAGAAATAGTGTGAATATAAGTAGATTTGTACAACAAAAAATAAAAAATCATATTATGAAAAAAAGCCTAATCCTAGTAGGAATGATGGTTTGCTCTATGACTATGCTAGGGCAAGCAAAAGAAGATACAAAAAAAGAAAACTGGTACTTTAAACTTGGAGGGTCGTATTTTACCCAAACTGCTGCAACTGAATTTCCAGTAGTAGGGGGTCAATTACCTAATAAGGATGTTTATACAGGTGGAGTAGGAACTAACAAATTATCTTCTAGAGAAAGTGTAACTGGTTCTTTTGGGGCAGGTTTTAGATCAGGATTAACTGCTGGATACCGTTTTAACAGCCGTGTAGGTTTTGAAATGGGTGTTAACTATTACACTAGTAATTCTAAGACTATGGCACAAACTACTAATCGATTAATAGCTTATAATCCAACTACTACTGCAGCTACTTACTTAGATTTTACAGCTACTGGTACAATTAAAGCTTTAGATCTTGCTCCATCGTTAGTTTTGTTTTTAGGGCAGTCTAAGGACTTTGAACCGTATACAAAAGTAGGAGTTATTTTACCAGTTTACGGAGATTTAACAATTGATACGGACAGAAATTATAGAACTTTAGTAGGTGCAAATCAAGTTGCAGAAACTAAGGCTTACTCTAGAGATATTGTTAAGCCCAATCCTACGCTAGGATTTACAGCTGCTTTAGGAACTTCTTATAAATTAGGAAATAAACTATCTGCTTTTGCTGAAATAGAGTACCGTAACTTCACAGTTCATGGAAAAACAAAAGAAACTACTGTTTATACTGAAAACGGGGTGGATAAATTAAATACGCCAACAACTTTTCGTGCAGATGCTTCTTACTCAGCGATTCATACAAACTATGTAGATCGTTTAGATGCAAATTCAAACAACAGCGAATACAACTCAGCTACGGTTTCTACCAGAGCTAAAGATGAATTAAGCTCTTACGTTGGGATTAGTGGATTAGGATTGACTTTAGGACTAAAATACAGTCTATAAGCAATAATAAATTTTTTATAAAGGGACCTTCTGAAAAGAAGGTCTTTTTTTTTGTTAACTAGTTTTGGTAATCGCTGGTAATAGCCCTGATAGTAGCGGCATCCTTTTTACAAGATACTTTTTTAAGTATCTTGTAAAAAGATAGAGCGAATAGCAGGAAATAGCTCCAAAAAGTCATAAACAAAGCCCTTATTTGCAATTTTGATAGTTATTTATGATAAGTTTATAATTAAAACTAATTCGGCTATGGTGGCTAGTTTATTTTTAATTTTTAACTTTGTCAGACTGTTTTACAAATTGGTAAAACAATAAACACTAAATAATGATATTATGGCATTAGCAATAACAGATGCTACTTTTGAAGAAGTAGTTTTGAAATCAGATAAACCGGTAATGGTAGATTTTTGGGCAGCATGGTGCGGACCATGTAGAATGGTTGGACCAATCATTGACGAATTAAGTACGGAATACGAAGGAAAAGTCGTAGTTGGTAAAATTGACGTTGATGCGAACCAAGAATTTGCTGCAAAATACGGAGTGAGAAATATACCAACAGTATTGGTTTTTCATAATGGTGAAGTAGTAGGGAAGCAAGTAGGAGTTGCTCCTAAGCAAACTTACGCGGATAGTTTAGACGCTTTGTTGTAATCGTACGATTATATTTTATTATAGGATTTTTAATTAAATTCAGATGAAAGGTTTGGCAATAGTCAAACCTTTTTTTTATGCTGTGGGTTTCATTTAGGTGGCTGTTAGTAATATCAGCTGTCTCTCTTTTAATTCATTTAATCTTTTAATATATTTGGATTATGAAGATCGAATCGCAAGTAGAAAAAATAGCTAGTTTTCAGCATCTAGAATTGCTAGCAAATCAGGTAGTAGAAGGATTTATTTCGGGTATGCACAAGAGTCCGTTTCATGGATTTTCGGCAGAGTTTGCAGAGCATAAGGTGTATAACGTTGGCGAAAGCACCAAGTATATCGATTGGAAATTATTTGCTAAGACGGACCGCTTATACGCAAAACGATTTGAAGAGGAAACCAATATGCGCTGTCATATCATTGTGGACAATTCCTCGTCGATGCATTATCCTAAACTAAAAGGGAGTCAGAACTTTTACGAGAGTAAAATTGGGTTTTCAGTGTTGGCATCAGCAGTATTGATGAATCTGCTCAAGAAACAACGTGATGCTATTGGTTTAAGCGTCTTTTCGCATAGTTATGAATATTACGCTCCTGAAAAAGGGAGTGATCGTCATCACCGAATGATTCTCAATGCACTCGAGCAATTGTTAACGCAATCAAAAGAAAGGAAATCAACAGATACGATCACCTTTTTACATCAAATAGCAGAGAAAATTCACCGCCGTTCGATGATTATCTTGTTTACGGATATGTTTCAAACGGGCGATGATGAAAAGCTATTAACTGCATTGCAACATTTAAAACACAATAAGCATAAAGTGATTTTGTTTCATGTTATTGATGGAGCAACTGAGCTAAAGTTTGATTTTGATAATGCGCCTCGTAAGTTTATAGATGTGGAAACAGGTGAAGAAGTTTCTATTTACGCAGATAATGTCAAGGAAGAATATGAAAAACAAGCGGCTTTGTACTTTAAAAAAGTGGCGATGACGTGTAGTCAAAACAAAATTAAATACGTTCCCATTAATGTAGGTGATAATTTTGAGAAAATACTAATGACATATTTAGCTGAGAAACAAAACTTTGGCTAAAGTGCTTGAAAATATTTTGTTTTTTTTACTCAAAACACTTGCGTAAACGGAAATTCATTGTATCTTTGCCACCGCAATAAAGCAGTAGGTCTGGTAGTTCAGTTGGTTAGAATACCTGCCTGTCACGCAGGGGGTCGCGGGTTCGAGTCCCGTCCAGACCGCGATATTGGGGAAAGCGATTCAGAAATGGATCGCTTTTTTGCCCCAAGAAAGTATCTAAAGCTAGTTGTGTTGTTTGGTTAGCCTTTGTAAGCTAGCCGGGTTTAGTAGTTAGACCAATGAAAAGCTTTCCACTACATGGTGGATGGCTTTTTTAAAGAGTAATTTCGTTCATACATACTACAAATTTGTAGTCATAATAAAGAGTGGGTCTGGTAGTTCAGTTGGTTAGAATACCTGCCTGTCACGCAGGGGGTCGCGGGTTCGAGTCCCGTCCAGACCGCTACATAGGGAAAAGCGATTCAGTGATGAATCGCTTTTTTGTCCCTAAAAGTATTTAACGTTAGTTGTGTTGTTTGCTACGAATTTGTAACTCGTAGCGGGTTTAGTAGTTAGAC
>NZ_JAQWTM010000021.1 GCF_029242675.1 Flavobacterium sp. | reverse complement strand
CTAAATTTAAAACTACTTTTAGGAATAAAAGCCTCCCAAAATAAAAGTACCGGAACGATTATTTACAAGAAAAAAAAGGAAGGAAACGGTTATTACTTGCAGTATGCTACCATTGAAAGAGGACAATATTTCTATATAAATAGACCCTTAAAATTTATTGAATTAACTCGCGAAGACAAAGATGTACTGTCATTAGATATCAAAGTTGAAGGGAATTCGAGTTCGAAAACAGAATTTTTAAATCTTTCCCGCTCTCCAATTGCAGCCTCAGAAATCACAAAAATTAAAGAAGATGATTTCAAGTATATCACAATTAAATCGTACGATCCAAAAATTTGGAAGGACTATAATGCCATTGAACCACTTGAAGAAATGAAACGATTTAAAGCAGCTAATTGATCTGATTTTCAAAAGTAAACTAAAAAACCACAGCAAAACTAAAGTTAAGCTGTGGTTTTCTTTTGATATACTATACTAGACCGATGTCTATAATTTTACCAGGGAATCGGACCGTAATCTTTCAAGAATTTTCCGCACCAATGTTTTCCTGTATTTATTCCGTCAAATAAAGGGTCCATTACACGTGCAGCTCCATCAACAATATCTAAAGGTGGTTGAAAATCTTGTTGTTCTTGTTTGATCTTGGCCAATTCAGCTGGATCTTCATCGGTTACCCAACCCGTATCTACGGCGTTCATGAAAATTCCTGATTTTGCCAATTCTCCCGCAGCAGTGTGCGTTAACATGTTCAGGGATGCTTTAGCCATATTGGTATGTGGGTGTCTCGCTTCTTTAAAAAAACGATGGAATTTCCCTTCCATGGCCGAAACATTGATGATGTGTTTTTGGCCTGTATTGTCTTTCTTCATCACTTCAGAAAGGCGATTACAGAGTACAAAAGGCGCTACCGAATTAACTAACTGTACTTCGATCATTTCCGTAGTTTCGATTTGTCCTAACTTTAATCTCCAGCTGTTTGTCTTTCGCAAATCTACTTGCTGCAAGTCGGCATCGAGTTCTCCTTCCGGAAAAACTTCGGTTGCTACTAACGCATTATCAAATGAATACGGAATTTGAGATAATTTGGCGGAAGCCCTTAAACCAATTCCAGGTTCAGGTCCGTGCCAAGTTACCGGCATATTGTCATTTGAAGAAGCGCCTGAGGTCAACGCTTTTAATTCATCTAAACAATTCAAATGATCCAATAACAGCTCTTGCGCTTGCTTTGGTAAATCACTAATTGGTCGTTCTTCATTTTCGATCATGTGGGTATAAAACCCCGCAGGACGCCGCACGGTTTGTGCTGCATTATTGATTAAGATATCCAAACGATCGTATTTTTGCTCGATAAAATTACAAAAAATCTCTACCGAAGGAATGTGTCGTAAATCCAAACCATGAATTTTTAAACGATCGCCCCAATCCATAAAATCAGGCTCTTTGGCAAAACGCAAAGCCGAATCCACCGGAAAACGAGTAGTGGCTATAACGGTTGCTCCACCACGCAACAACATCAAAGTAATATGATATCCTATTTTTAATCGTGACCCCGTAATTACAGCAACCTGCCCTTTTACATCAGCAGTTTGGAAGCGTTTAGCATAATTAAAATCGCCACAGTCTGTACACATGGTATCATAAAAATGGTGCATTTTGGTAAAATCAATTTTGCACACATAGCATTGCCTTGGAGTTTCCAACTCTAAGGTCTCTTTGTTTTCTAGTTCAGCTGCAGCCAATAATTTGGGCGCCATAAATACTGCTGACTCCCGAGCAAAACGAATTCCGGTTTCCTTACGAGCCGTGCGATCTCGCTTCTCCATTTTGCGTTTATTCGCTTTTACACCATCTTTTTTACGTCGTGCCAATTCATCGCGATCCGGTCTTGAAAACTGACCTGCGGCTTTAATCAAGGCGGTACGCTGCTCTTTAGGGATGTCAAAAATTTGATCAGTATTGCTGTTTAATTGCGAAAGGATGGCAATGCAACGGTTAATTTCATCCGATGTGATTCCTACTTCATCTATTTGTTCTTCGTTCATTATCTTTTGAAATCGTAGCTGTTATTTTTAAGAGCGCAAATATAGTTTTTTTTGAAGGACTTCATTTTCAAGTTTACACTCTATTTTAACTTCAAAATCTAGCAAAGTAAACATCATAATCTTTGTACCTTTGTGCATTCGAAGCACCTTATTATGTTATTCCAGATTAAATCCTACTTAAAATTCCTTTGGTATTCTAAAAATGAACATGCCGTTCATTCCCCATTTGTATTTACCTTAATAACCAAATGTTTTTACGACAAGAAAAGTAAACCTGAGTATTCCATTCTAAAAAAATATAGAAAATCACTTTTGACTAATTATAATTCCATTACGGTAATGGATTTTGGTGCAGGGTCCAAAGTTTTCAAATCGAATGTTAGACCAATTGCTCAAATCGCAAAAACAGCAGGGATAAGTCAAAAACGATCAGAATTACTTTTAAGAATTACAAATTATTTTCAGCCTAAAGCTGTTTTAGAAATTGGTACTTCGTTAGGGCTAGCAACGGCAGCACTCGCTTTAGGAAACAAAAAGGCGGCGATTACTACCCTTGAAGGTTGTCCTGAGACAGCGCGAATTGCCCAACAACAATTTAAAAATTTTGAGCTTCCTACTGTTCATTCAGCTGTCACAGCATTTGATTTGTATTTAGAGCAGCCTACGCTACAGCAACAAAAATTTGACCTGATTTATTTTGATGGTAACCATGCAAAAAAGGCAACATTGGATTATTTTGAAAAATTAGTGCCCACTATAACAAACGATACAGTTTGGATATTTGATGACATCCACTGGTCAAGAGAGATGGAAGAAGCTTGGAAAATAATTCAAGAAAATCCCTTCGTTACGGTAACAATTGACACTTTTCAATGGGGATTCGTTTTTTTCAGAAAAGAACAGCCCAAAGAACATTTTGTCATTAGAGTATAGCACAAAAAAAATGACAGCCATCTCTGACTGTCATTTTCTTGAATTAAAACCAATATATTACTGTTTTGCTTTTTCCATTTCTTCTGACTTAGCACCCATTCTATTTAAAGTGTACATAGGTGCAAATTTCAATTTCAAGCCTGCAATTTTTCTGTTATCTGAAGAGGTAAGACCTTCTTTTTCAACTGTATTTTTACGACTATCTAATGCTTCATACATTAATTTAATTTCATCCCAGTCTTCACGTGAAAATTTGTCTTTGTTATCTTGTACAGTATTTACGAATTGATCATAAACTCCCAAGATATTAGATGAATTTACCCATGAAAAATCCATGTCCTCACCAATTTTTCCTTCTCCAAATAAAGCATTACGCATGGCTTGTTTAGGGCTTGGCATTTCAGCAGCAAGCTGAGCTTGTACTGACGCTTTCATAGCCTCATATTTTAGTTTACTAGCTTCTAATTTCTCAGTAGCTTCTTTATTTTCTTTAATATCCATCAAAGCTGTTTCAGCTTGATTCATTTTTACAGTGTAGGTAGCATCGATTGATTCCCAGTTCATTTTTGCGTCAGCTGGTGCAACTGATCCTAATGAATCTACATATACAACATAACTTTCTACTGTTTTTTCTGCTTCTTTTTCTTTTTCGTTTTTACAAGATGTAAAACTTAATGCAATCACTGCTACTCCTAAAATTAATTTACTACTTTTCATATTTGTTGATTTAAAGGTTAATATTATTCAAATGTACATCGAATTCAATTATATTCAATACAAACATTATAATGTTGTAAATAATTAATAAAATTGTGATAAATACAGTAAAACATTATAATTTCATAATATTTTATCAAAATAGTGTAATTTCAAAAATGAACGACTACAATAGGCTACGGAAAGAAAGTTAGCACCAAAACGCCCATTCGCGTCTTATTTCTTTTGTAGCAACTATCTTATAAGTTATAAGTAAAAAAAACAATAACAATTGTAACAAAAAATGAAATCCCACAACTAATATAAAGAAGACGTACTTTATCATTTAAGAAAGTCTACAGTAATAAATCATTAACTACCCTTAAAAATGGAAAAGCCATTAATTAAAATATCCGATATTAAACGAAATTTTGTCCTTGGAGAAGAAATTGTTTACGTACTGAAAGGAATAGATTTAGAGATTAATAAAGGAGAATATGTTGCTTTAATGGGACCTTCTGGATCGGGAAAATCGACTCTGATGAATCTTTTAGGATGTTTAGATACACCTACATCTGGTAGCTACATTTTAAATGGCAAAGATGTCAGCAAGATGAAAGATGATGAACTTGCTGAAATTCGTAATAAAGAAATTGGCTTTGTATTTCAAACTTTTAATTTATTGCCTAGAACAACTGCTTTAGATAATGTAGCTCTACCAATGATTTATGCAGGCTATTCAAAATCCGAACGAAAAGCAAGAGCAGAAGAGGTACTGACTCAAGTGGCACTAGCCGATCGTATGGACCACCATCCTAACCAACTATCAGGAGGACAAAGGCAGCGGGTTGCAGTAGCAAGAGCCTTAGTCAATAAACCGTCAATTATTCTAGCCGATGAACCTACTGGAAACTTGGATAGTAAAACTTCGGTAGAAATCATGAAACTGTTCAATGAAATTCATGCTAATGGTAATACGGTTATTTTAGTTACCCACGAAGAGGAAATCGCTGAGTATGCGCATCGAATTATTAGATTACGTGATGGAGTAGTAGAAAGTGACACACGAAAAGAAAAATAATTAGCAAATCGCATCCATGAAAATTGCAATCCTAACTTGTAGTCAACTCCCCGATCTAAACCTAACCGACCAACCCCTAATTGCGGCGTTAGCCAAACATAATATCACAGCTATTCCTATGGTTTGGGATGAACCTAAAACAAATTGGACTGATTTTGATTTTCTAATTTTTAGGAACACCTGGGATTATTTTGAAAAAGAAGCCCAATTCAATTCTTGGCTTGATCAAATTGAAAAATCAGGAATTAAAACGTTGAATTCCATTGCGATCATAAAGCAAAACAAACATAAATTCTATTTACAAGAAATGGAAAGGCAAGGAGTTCGGATCCTTCCCACTATTTTCGTTAATAAAACTGCTGCTTTGAATTTGGAAGGCCTACTTCCCTCCCATTGGAAAAAAGCGGTAATCAAACCAGCATTTTCGGCGGGTTCGTATCTAACAGAAGTTTTTGACACGAATCAACTTGGTCCTATTAGTAAAAAATATAGCGAGATTGCATCGGATAAAGAATTGCTGCTACAAGAGTTCATGCGTGAAATTCAGACATTAGGAGAGACTTCTTTTATTTTTTTCAATAAGAGATTCTCGCATGCAGTAAATAAAAAACCAGTCGATGGCGATTTTAGAATTCAAGTACAATTTGGTGGCATCTACACTTTGATTCACCCAGATAGCCATTTGATTGCCCAAGCTCAAAAAATAGTCGATCGCTTCCCTGATGATTTACTCTATGCGAGAGTAGATGGTATCCTAATCAATGAGCAGTTGCACTTAATGGAAGTGGAATGTATCGAACCTGATTTGTACCTTCAATTGTCTCAAGGTGCTTTGGATCGATTTGCCGAAAGTATCGTGGAGCAAATAGCGCAATCGAATTCCATTTAAAAGAACACCTAATTAAATACGATTACAAACAACAATCAAGAATAAAAAACCAATGAAGAAAACAATTCTAATTTTGATCACTCTACTTATAAGTATTGTATCAGTAGCTCAAAGTCCATTTGAATGGAAAAAGCAAAAAAGTAATGGGTACGAATACAAATATGTATCAAATGACCCGGCAAAAGCACGTTTTTATACGCTGAAAAATGGCCTTACAGTTATTTTAAGTCCTACAAACAAAGACCCAAGAATCCAAGCTTATGTAGCAGTAAAAGCAGGAAGTAAAACTGACCCAGCTACTCACACTGGACTTGCGCATTATTTGGAGCACATGTTGTTTAAAGGTACTGACAAATACGGAACCCAAGGTTGGCCAAAAGAAAAAGTAGAGTTGGATAAAATTGGAGACCTATACGAGCAATACAACCAAACGAAAGACGAAGCAAAAAGAAAGAAAATATACCAAGCGATCGATTCTATATCAGGTGTTGCAAGTAAATATTCTATTGCTAATGAATACGATAAAATGATGAGTGCAATGGGAGCTCAAGGTACTAACGCCTTTACTTCATTTGAGCAAACCGTTTATACGGATGATGTTCCAAGTAGCTCATTAGACAAATACTTAGCCGTGCAAGCAGAGCGTTTTAGAAATCCTATTTTTAGAATTTTCCATACAGAATTAGAAGCTGTGTACGAAGAAAAAAACAGATCATTAGACAGCGACGGCAGTAAGGTTTTTGAAGAATTATTTGCTAGTTTGTTCAAGAAACATAATTATGGTCTTCAAACTACAATTGGAACAGTTGAGCATTTAAAAAACCCTTCGTTAGTTGAAATCAGAAATTATTTTAATAAATACTACGTTCCTAACAATATGGGAATCATAATGTCGGGGGATTTTAATCCTGATGAAGTAATTGCTAAAATTGACAAGACATTTGGTCAAATGCAAGGAAAACCATTTCAAAAATATACGTTTGAAAATGAAGCACCTATCACAGCTCCAATCATTAAAGAAATTGTTGGGCCAGATGCTGAGAATTTAACAATTGGTTTCAGGTTACCGGGAAACAAAGACAAAAATATATTGTTAGCTGATTTAGTTGGTAAAATATTGACTAACGGTAAAGCCGGTTTAATGGATTTAAACTTAGTTAAAAAACAGAGGTTACTAAATGCAAGTGCCTTTACCTACACTTTAATCGATCACGGAATTTTATATTTATCAGCTTCACCAACTACAGGGCAATCACTAGAAGAAGTGAAAACGCTTGTTTTAGCTGAAATCGAAAACCTTAAAAAAGGAAATTTTGACAATCAATTGATTACCTCTATTATCAATAATATCAAAAAGCAGAAAATTTACGAAACTGAAAAATATTCTGATAGAGCAAGCACCCTAATGGATGCATTTACTGCAGAACAAGATTGGAAAGATCAGGTTGCATACGTTGATAACCTATCTAAAATCAAGAAAGAGGACATTGTTGCATTTGCAAATAAGTACCTTGGAGACAACTATGCGGCTATATTTAAAAGAAAAGGAGAAAAAACAGTTGCTGAGAAAATCGAAAAACCACAAATTACGCCTGTTGCAACTAATGCAGACAAGCAGTCTCCATTTGTAAAAGGAATAGATGCAATGCCAAGCAATGCTAGCAAACCGATCTTTATTAATTTTGATAAAGACATCCAAAAAGCGAACATTGGAGCTGCTACTGTTTTATACGTTCCAAATACTGATAATCAAATTTTTCGTTTAAAATACCGCTATAAAATTGGAACTCTAAATGATTTAAAGCAATCATTGGCGACGCAATACATTCGTTTTTTAGGTACCGATAAAAAATCATCTGAGGAGATTGCAAAAGCATTCTATACTATCGCTTGTAGTTTTAATGTAAGTTCAAATGAGGAATACACTACGGTTTCGATTGAAGGTTTACAAGAAAACTTTGGTAAAGCCGTACAATTGTACGAAGAAGTTATTAATAACGTTCAGCCCGATGAAGCTGCTTTAAAAGCACTTTTAGCACGAATCACCAAATCAAGAACAGATGCAAAAGCAAATAAAAATGCTATCCTACAAGGTTTGACCAGTTATGCAATGTACGGACCAAAGAACAAATTCAACAACAGTTTTTCTAACCAAGAATTGGCCGCTGTTACTTCTGCTGAGTTGATTCAAAAAATCAAAAACATAAACAATTACGAACAAACGGTAATTTATTATGGTCCAAAAGATCTTAAATCTTTGGTAAGCGAATTAGAAAAAATACACACGATCCCAGCAAAATTTGCAGTGGCTGAAGCACCAAAAGAATTCAAACAAGCAGTACAAACTAAAAACCAAGTACTTTTTGCTGACTACGATATGGTACAAGCAGAAACAAGATGGATCAGAAACACGGACAAATACGATCCAAAGCAAAGTACTATAGTTAACGTTTTTAATAATTATTTTGGTGGCGGAATGGGATCAATCGTATTCCAAACGATTAGAGAAAGTAAAGCATTAGCGTATAGCACTTTTGGATACTACATTACTCCTCAAAAGAAAAATGATTCGTATTACTACATGGGCTATGTTGGAAGTCAAGCTGATAAATTTAGAGATGCTGCTAACAGCATGAATGAATTGTTAACGACAATGCCTGAATTAACGAATAATCTAGCATTAGCTAAAACGCAAGTGAAAAAAGATATTGAAACAGAGAGAATAACTCAAGACAATATTATCTTTAGCTACTTAGCAGCTAAAGAACTTGGACTAAACGAAGACATTCGTAAAGAAAGTTATAGTACGGTAGATCAAATCAACATGAATGATATTGTTGAATTTCAAAGTAAAAATATCTCTAAAAAACCATACACCTACGCGATAGTTGCTTCGGAAAAAAACATCCCGATGGAAGAAATGCAAAAGCTAGGAGAAGTAAAAAAACTTTCATTAGAAGAAATTTTTGGATACTAACTATCTAAACTACATAGTCAAAAAGCCATTCGAAAGAATGGCTTTTTTGTTAATACGAAACGATATACATGGAAATGATTTTTTTCTTTCCGCACCAATACTTTATCTTTGAGGCGAATAATAAAGGAGGCAAATGGAAAGGTTGATTCTTTTATGTTCTAAAAACAAAAATCATACTTGCCTTCCAAAAGATGAAATGCAAGTGATTGTACCCCAATAAATCCTAGAAATCAAGAAACAACTAGCTATAGTCTAGAAACGCAATAAAAAACAAATGAAAGTATATACTAAAACAGGAGACAAAGGAACGACATCACTTTTTGGCGGCACGCGTGTCCCTAAAGACCACATCAGAATTGAAAGTTATGGTACCGTTGACGAATTGAATTCCTACATAGGACTTGTTCGTGATCAAGAAATGAATCCACACTATAAAACCATATTAGCTGAAATTCAGGATCGTCTATTTACTATAGGAGCTATTTTAGCGACTCCACAGGAAAAAGAAGTCATGAAAAATGGAGAACTTCGATTGCAAAAACTAGGTATTTTAGATTCGGATGTTGAATTATTGGAAAATGAAATTGATAAAATGGAAGCTAATTTGCCACCAATGACGCATTTTGTACTTCCAGGCGGACATACAACTGTGTCACATTGTCATATAGCTCGTTGTGTATGTCGCCGCGCAGAGCGCTTGGCTGTTCATTTGAACCATAATGAGCCCATTGCTGAGATAGCGATTACTTACCTAAACCGACTTTCTGACTACCTTTTTGTATTGGCACGAAAGTTGTCTTTTGACCTTAAAGCCGAGGAAGTGAAATGGATTCCAAGGAAATAGTATACTGTTTGCAATAAAAGTATTCCGTTTTGAGCTGAATACTGATGACGTAACACGGAATACTGACCACT
>NZ_JAQWTM010000028.1 GCF_029242675.1 Flavobacterium sp. | reverse complement strand
ATGATGAAACATCTCAAAATAGTCAAGCTTTTGCAGATGGTTTATCTAGTCAAAATTTAATAGAGGTATCTATAAAATTACCAACAAAATTTGAAGAGTTAATTAATGAATTAATTGCTGAACAAAAAGATATTGACGCATTGATTCTTGATTTAAAACTTGATGGCAATCAACAAGGAGATAGAACAGCAACATATACAGCACCGAGCCTTGCTACTGGAATTAGAACTAAATGCTTTGCAGAAAATGGTTTTGAAAATGAATTTCCAATATTCTTAATATCAAGTACTAATAATTTAAAAAAATATTACGATTCAGATACTTCAAGTCATGATTTATTTGACTATACTTTTTATAAGACCAGTATTGCACAAAAAGGAAAAGAATATGAATTATTGATAGCCTCTATAACACATGCATATAAAGCTATTCAAAAAAATAAAACAAATTTTAATAGTTTATTATGATTGCCTGCAGATAGCGAAATACCAAATATAGTTTTTACTACTAAATTTCTATTAGGAGACGGAACATCTATTTCTGAAATTTCGCAATATATTTTTAACGAAATAATATCTAAATCCGGAGTTTTAATTGATGAAAACATTTTAGCAGCGAGACTAGGTATCAATTTTAATGAATCAAGCGATTGGCTTCCTTTAATTGAAAATTTAAATGACTATAAATATTACGGAATATTTAAAGATTCATTTAATAGATGGTGGTCAAATGATGTATTAAACTGGTGGAATTCAAATTTTTCTAAACCACTTATTCAGTTAACAGCTTTAGATAGAGTTAACTTATTAAAAGAAAAATTTCAACTTACTAATTTAGTTGTAGCTAAACAAATACATAAAACTACTAGCTCGAAATTTTGGACTGTATGCCAAGCATATAAATTACCATTAGATCCAAAGGATGGTTTTTTATTAGACGGCAACCTAATGCATACATGGCAAGATAAAAGATATCTTTCTTTACATTCAATCCTAGAAAGAGATGCTAAAGAACTTGGCCTATTTATACACCCAGCAGAAAAGGAAAGATTAGAAGATATTAAACAAGTATATAAATAATGGCGGTTTCAAATAATACAATGAAAAACAGAAGAAAAATAGCATCTGACTTGAGAAAGTTATCTTCTGTTCTTTATACATACTTTCCAACTGCAGAAATAGGTTCTTTTGAAAGTGCTATAACTGAACTTCATAATAAAGACTTAATTCCTCAAGTACCTTATAAAGAATCAAATAACAATTTATGGGGATATACTTTAGGGCGTCTTATTTTCAATTTTGATAATGTACCACGTCATACATTACCAAATAATTGCAAAGATTTAAAACTTATTCTTGATATTAAAATAGTTGGTAATTGTAATAATCTATACAGTCTACAAGACCCTTTTGAGTGGTTAGAATTAAACATCGTTATTGAAGGAACCAAGTTTGCTGAAGAAGGTAACTCTCAATTGCTTACATCATATCATTTAGATAGGCATATTATGGTAGAAGGAGATGAAGATGCGGAATTTCCACATCCAATTTACCACTTTCAATTTGGTGGTAGAAAATTAGCATCACAAGAAAATTTATTTGAAACAGGAAGTTTATTAGTATTTGATAGTCCTAGGATAGGACATTATCCTATGGAAGCAATATTAGGTATAGATTTTACACTTTCTAATTTTTTTCCAAAAATTTGGAGAAAAATTAAATCAGAAAGTAGCGAATATATAAACTTAATTGAAGAATATCAAGAATTGTTTTTAAAGCCCTACATACATACGCAAGCAAGCCAATGGAATTATTCCTCTGCGGACATAGTTATTAATAATTTTTGGAGCCCAACAATGATTTGTCCACAATTATATAATTCTTAAACATTAAAAATTGAACCAAAACATAATAAAATATTTAAAAAAGTATTCGTACGATACTAAAGATGTGAATCGACTTTTAGTATCTTCCTTTTTAGTTTTAAATAAAATTTACAGTGTAAATAATGTATTTATCAATAATTATGTAATTCGAGAAGAAGAAGAGCTTTTACATCTTAATGAATTTTTACAGCTTTTGAAAAAGGAATCTTTCGATATAGAAGAATTGATTGAATTTTTTGAATTTGTAATTTCACCTGAAGATAAGGAAGTAAATGGAGCAGTATTTACTCCTGAATACATCAGGAAATATATTGTCGAAAAAACAATCAAAAATCAAGAAGATAAAAATATTGATAACTTGATATTTGGAGATATTGCTTGCGGGTGTGGTGGCTTTTTTAAAACAATTACTGAATATTTAAAAAACAAAACAAATAAGAGCTACTTTGATATTTATAAAGACAATATTTTTGGTTTAGACATTCAAGAATATAGTATTATTAGAAGTAAAATTTTGCTTTGTCTATTTGCTATCATCAATAACGAAGATTGCAAAGAATTTCAATTCAACTTATATTGTGGTAATGCTCTGTCTTACGATTGGAATGAACATAAGAAAATAAGTACTAACAATGGTTTTGATATAATAGTTGGAAACCCACCTTATGTGGGAGCTTCAAAAATTGATGCTGAAACAAGGTCGTTGCTAAAAAACTGGAAGGTTTCAAAATCAGGAAAGTCTGATTTGTATATTCCATTTTTTGAGATTGGTCTTGAAAATTTAAATTTAGATGGTATACTAGGCTTTATAACGGTAAACACTTTCTATAAAAGCCTAAATGGAAGGTCTGTAAGAAAGTACTTTTCAGAAAATAAATTTGGCATAAAAATAGTTGATTTTGGAGGCGAACAACTTTTCAAAAACAGATCAACATATACATGTATCTGCTTAATTTCTAAATTAATTTGTGACAATGTCAAATACATAAAATCTCAAAGTAAAGATATTCAGAGAATAAAAGAATCAAATTACTTAATGATATCTTATTCAGATTTGAATGACTTTGATGGTTGGTTTTTAATTAATAATAAGACAAAAAAAATCATTAATAAGATTGAATCAACAGGTCAAACTCTTGGTAAGAAATTTGAAATCCGTAATGGTTTTGCGACATTAAAAAATAATGTATATCTATTTGTACCAACAAAAGAATCAGAGTATGTTTATTATATGATAAAGGACAATGTTGAGTATAAAATTGAGAAAAACATTTGTAGAGAAGCTGTTAAACCCAATACATTAAAGTTAGCTTCAGAAATTGTGAATCATACCGAAAAACTAATTTTCCCATATAAAATTGAAAATTTAGAAATAAATCTATTCAAAGAAAAAAAGCAAACCCTTAAAATTATTGACGAGAAAACTTTAAAAAAGGAATATTCAAATACATATAAATATTTAACAAGTCAAAAAGAAATTTTGTCAAAGCGAGACAAAGGTAATAGACAATATGAAGAATGGTATGCATATGGAAGGAATCAAGCTTTATTAATATCAGGTTATAAATTACTATTACCTTATATAACTAGTGAACCATGTTTCGTATATACTGAAAATCAAGATTTATTATTTTATAATGGATATGCCATATTTTCAGAATCGGAGGAAGAATTACTCATTTTGCAAAAAATTTTAATGTCCAAAATATTTTGGTTTTATATTGAAAAGACTAGTAAGCCTTATGCAGGTAATTATTTTTCAGTTGCCAAAAATTATATCAAGAACTTCGGTGTTTGCGATTTAAATAATGACGAAAAATTACTATTATTGAGCCTTAATGATTCAAATAAAATTGATGAATTTCTTCTTAATAAATATGAAATTAAAACTGAGTTAATTTAACAATTCAAATCACAAAACAATCTAGTAGTAATCCAATAAAACCTGAAAAATTTATCAGCAAAAGAAGGGAGCTTGATCACACAAACTTCCCAATATCAAACTCCTCCAAATCATTTTTATGCAAAGAAGAAGAACCAGAATCCGTTTGTTCAGAAAGGGTACCGTCTAATAGCTTGGCTATTTTTTGAGAAGCATCTTCGATAGAATTTTCCAATAGGTCGAATAATTCGGTTCCTTGTATTTTCTGAAGCAGGACTGTTGCTGTTTCCTTTTGAGAGGGTCTCATTTTCTCTTTTTTTAACAACTTTTTTACAGTGCTTAATTCTTCAAAGGTAACCCCTTGGGCAAAACCGTTATCGCCATCGGAAATTCCATAACTATTCCATTCTTCTTCTTCATTCTCAAAATCAGGTGCATTCCAAAAAACTTCATCCAGCTCTTCTGGTAGCCTTTGTATTTCGACTTTTTCTTCGTCGATTTCAATGTCAAAATTATCACTAATTTGTTCCTCTTTTTGCTCCTGACTTTCATTGTCGTTTTTTGGCACAGCAAGGCTTCTTTGAGGTTTGGGTTGTCCCATAATATCAGGTAGCTTTGGATTGTTTTTATCCTGTATTGGCTTTTGCTCCTGATATTTCTTAATGACAATCTTGTCTTGTAACAGCAGTACAATTATGATAAGCAAGCAAATTACGATTACTGTTTCCATAACTTCTTTATAAAATGGGTTTGTATTTATCATTAAAACTCTTTGTAATCTGCTCACCAAATTCCTGAAAATGATAATCTAGCAAATTATCCAGATAAGCATAAATAGTGATCTTGTCTTCGCCTATCACCTGTACAATACGGGAAAGTTTTTCGTGAAAATCGGGTCTGATATAGACTGTTTTTCCGTCACGTGCATTGGTGTCAATTCTTTTGAAAAAGATACTTTCGTAATCCCCTTCGCTTGCCCGTTTCCCCCTACTCTTTTCCTTAATCATGGTTTTCTCTTTGGGAGGTTCTTTATAATTCCCGTTTTCCCTTTCCTTTTCTATTGGAACTTTCAAACCTTCTTTTTTTATACCATCCACCATCAAGTTCATCATCAACTCTTCGTTGATTTCGGGAGTATTTTTTTTCTTATTTTCTTTCTCCATAAGGCTATAATTGAATGATTTTCAAAAATTCGATTATAAATTGATCTAACTGACAGGCTTTCATCAAACGTTCATCAGGTGGCATTACAGTAGATCGAAATATGGTTTTGCTATTCTCTTCACTTTCTTTTCGAAAGCGGGTACTGTTCTTAATTTGGCTTTGCATTAAACTTAATCCCAATTGCTCGATTAGTTGGTTGTAAACTTTGTACAAAGGCGTACTTTCTCTACCGTCCACCTGATTCCAAAACAGATTGATAGTTTCTATAGAAGTTGCTCTTTTTTTCATAATTACATCTTGTAGAAGCTGCGTAAAAATGAGTGTGCTTTCCATAACCAAACGATCTGCCGTAATTGGTGTAAAAATATGGTGCATTCCTGCCAAAGCTTTCAGAATACCAGGAGTATTCACCGTTCCAGGGAGATCAAAAAACAGAACATCAATTGGTACATCAGAAGTATTTAAAAATTCCTGAGCAGCCTCCAATACGCTTTCCGCTTTGTGTTGTATAATGGGATAGGCTTTTTTGTTGATGGTGGTAAATTGTTTGTAAGCTAGTTTTTTCAAATGCTCATTTTCCATAACCATTGACAGATCACGAGATTTCATTTTGATTAAACTGTGCTGAGGAAAATCGGCATCAAAGACGGCTACGTTGTAACCTAATCGATAGTGCAATGTACTTGCAACTAATGTCGTAAACGTACTTTTTCCGACACCTCCTTTTTGAGAAGAAAAAGCGATAAATTTTGTGTTGTGATTTGCATTCATAGTTTCACTGTTTTTAATTATTTATATGGGTATTTACTTGTATTTGTACTTCTTTAATTAGTTAGCTACAGCAATAGGTGTGTACCTCTTTATCTATGATTTTATGTAGTTAAGTAGGCCGTTAACAAAATATCTGCACATTGCATTATGTATTTATATCTGTAGGTAATTCCATGAATATTTATCTGCAGGAGTACTTAAAAACACAAGTACATTTCTACTTAATCATATAACTATCTAGCTCAATCTATCTCTAGTTATAATTGTATGACTGTACTTTTCTATAGTGATACTTATGTAATTATATTGTTACGTACATAGCTAACTAGGTATACCTGTTTGTTTATAAATACAAAGAAACAGAGCGATATAAGTGCTTTTAACATTGTGGTTCTTCTTGGCTTTTATTGACACGGTTTGGCAATTCCTTTAATCGTAACACTACACCAATCAATGTCTTACTTTGTAAAAAGACAAACCAGATTAAAAATGAAAGGCTTAAATAGAATTTTAAACAATAACTGGAACGGCCTTAAGCCGTTTTTCCCTACTCTATTAAATCTGTTCCGCCGGCAGGCGGACGGATTATCTGTTCACCAGAACAGAGCAAGTTGTGTTTTGAGGCACTCGAAATGAATTCCGTGCCTCAAAACAACTTGCCCGCCGCGGCGGGGCTAAAACTCCCTCCGAAGTCGGGGTTTTCTAAAAATTAAAATTGGAATGAAGATGGACAATCAAGAGAACAAAAAACAACACAAAGGCGGTAGGAACCCCAAAAAGGATCCTAGCATTCATCGTTATGTTTTTCGTTTAACGGATCAGGAAAATGCTAAATTCCTTTCGCTTTTTGAAGCTTCGGGATTAGACAATAAAGCTCGTTTTATTACTTCAGTACTGTTTGAAAAACAAATAAAAACGGTAAAAGTAGATATGGCAGCAATGGATTATTATATGCGCTTAACCACTTTGTATGGTCAGTTTCATGCAGTTGGTGTCAATTACAATCAGATTGTGAAGATATTGTACCGCAATTTTTCTGAAAAGAAAGCTGCAGCTTACCTCTTTAAATTAGAAAAACAAACAATAGAATTAGCGGAGTTATGTCGCGATATCGCTCAATTAACAGCTGAGTTTGAACTGAAACATTTGAAAAAAGAAGAAAAATGATAGCTAAAATTGGTCGTGGAGCAAATATAATTGGTGCACTTTCTTATAACCAAATCAAAGTTGACCAAGAAAATGGAGCAATACTAGCGACCTATAGAATAAGAGAAACAGTCAATGGACAGTTTACCGTAAACCAATTATACAGCTCTTTTGAACCTTATTTAATGGCAAATAAACGAACAGAAAAACCTGTTTTGCATATCTCACTCAACCCAAATCCAAAAGATAGTGTCACTGATGAAGCCTTTAAAAAAATCGCAAAAGACTACATGGATCTTATGGGCTATGGAGATCAGCCTTATGTAGTATTCAAACACACTGATATTGAACGAACGCACATTCATATCGTTTCGACTTGTGTAGATCGTTACGGTAAAAAGTTGCCTGATTCCTATGAAAAATTACGCTCTATGAATGCTTGTCGCGAACTGGAACAAAAACATCAATTACTTCCTGCTACTGAAAAGAACCATAATTCAAAAGAAGTGATTTTTAAACCTGTTGACTACAAAGAAGCCAATGTTAAAAGTCAAATAGCATCGGTAATTCGACATTTGCCAAAGTATTACCAGTATCAAAGTTTAGGAGCTTATAACGCATTACTTTCCCTATTCAATATCACTGCCGAACAAATAACAGGAGAGATTCAAGGTCGGACTAAGCAAGGTCTCGTTTATTTTGCATTAGATGAAAATGGAGAAAAAGCAACAAATCCGTTTAAATCCTCCCTCTTTGGGAAACAGGCCGGCATGGAAAGTTTACAAAACCATTTCGAAGAATCGAAAGTAAAAATGAAAATGGAACCGTCGAAAGAGATCCTCAAAAATTCGATTGAAGTCGCCATGAACACCACCACTAGTGAAACCGATTTCAAGAAACAACTAGTTGATCAAGGAGTTAATACCGTTGTTCGAAGAAATGACCAAGGGCGAATATACGGAATGACTTTTATTGACCACGAATCCCGCACAGTTTGGAATGGATCCCAATTGAGTAAAAATTTATCTGCCAACGTTTTTAATGAGTTATGGAAAAATGAAGAAACGCACCAAGTTCAGACCCCTAGTAAAATAGAAAATACAGTTTTATCCAAAAGTGAAGAGAAAGATTTCGAACCAGAAAATGAAAAACCGCACGCTCTTTTCGATTTTCTTAATGGAAATAATTCAACCCATTCTACTACTGATTTTAGCCTTGTAGAAAGTCTTGGAAGTTTGCTACCAAATGCACAAGCTGAAGATTATGAAGAGCAAGCATTTGCTAATCAAATAAAGAAAAAGGTGAAACGAAACAATCGTCGCAGCAGGAAATAGATTTAGCAAGTCGTCTAGCGCCAAATGATGCCAACAAAAGTCAATTGACTTAGATTCCTTTACATTCGATCTACTTTCGCCTGTTAACCTTTAACCTTTTAATTATGCAAGGAGAAGACGATTTAAGAGGACTCGCCAAAATAATGGCTTTCATGCGTGCAGTAAGCATCCTATTATTATTGATGCACTTTTACTGGTTTTGCTATAGATTTTTCTTAGAAAAAGGTTGGACGCTAGAAATTATCAATAAAATACTAGGTAATTTTCAACGTACAGCAAGCCTGTTCTCTCACCCCATATACACAAAGATTTTTGCTTTGGTATTGTTAGCGTTAAGCTGTTTGGGGACAAAAGGAGTAAAAAACGAAAAAATTAGTTGGTCGAAAATATCCATTGCCTTAATTATTGGATTTATACTTTTCTTTCTCAACACACCATTGTTAAAGTTGTCTGCTGGAATCGCTATAACTTTATACATCTTGACTACTTCAACAGGTTACATTTCGTTAATGGTAGCTGGTATTTGGATTAGCCGTTTGCTTCGAACCAATCTTATGGATGACGTTTTTAATAATGAGAATGAAAGCTTCATGCAAGAAACCACATTGATGCAAAATGAATATTCTGTTAACTTGCCAACCAAATTCTACTACAAAGGAAAATGGAATGAAGGATGGATAAACGTTGTAAATCCATTTCGAGCCTCTATAGTTTTAGGAACACCAGGATCTGGAAAAAGTTATGCCATTATAAATAACTACATCAAGCAGCACATTGAAAAAGGATTTTCGATGTACATCTACGATTTCAAATTCGATGATCTTTCGACGATTGCATACAATCACTTATTAAAGCATAGCGATAAGTATACTGTTAAACCAAAATTCTATATTATCAACTTTGACGATCCTAGCAGAAGCCACCGATGTAATCCCATCAATCCAGATTTCATGACGGACATCTCAGATGCTTATGAGTCAGCTTATACCATTATGTTGAACCTTAACCGCAGTTGGATACAAAAACAAGGGGATTTCTTTGTGGAATCTCCGATTATATTATTAGCAGCCATAATCTGGTTTCTGAAAATTTATGATAATGGAAAGTACTGTACTTTTCCGCATGCTATTGAATTATTGAACAAGAAATATGTTGATGTATTTACCATCCTTACTTCCTACCCTGATCTCGAAAACTATTTATCACCGTTTATGGATGCTTGGCAAGGTGGCGCGCAGGATCAGTTGCAAGGGCAGATTGCTTCCGCAAAAATTCCGTTGTCACGCATGATTTCGCCTCAGCTCTATTGGGTGATGACTGGAGATGATTTTTCGTTAGACATTAACAATCCAAAAGAGCCTAAAATTCTATGCGTTGGTAATAATCCAGACCGACAAAACATTTATTCTGCGGCACTGGGTTTGTACAATTCGAGAATAATAAAACTTATCAATAAAAAAGGAAAATTAAAAAGCTCAGTGATCATTGATGAGTTGCCAACAATTTACTTCAGAGGATTAGATAATTTAATAGCTACCGCCAGAAGTAATAAAGTAGCCGTTTGTTTGGGGTTTCAGGATTATTCGCAATTAACACGAGATTATGGCGACAAGGAAAGTAAGGTGATCCAAAATACCGTGGGCAATATCTTTAGCGGTCAGGTTGTGGGAGAAACAGCCAAAAGCTTATCAGAACGGTTTGGAAAAGTATTGCAGAAGCGTCAGAGTCTAACCATTAATCGAAACGATAAATCAACTTCAATTTCTACACAATTAGACAGCTTGATACCAGCTTCTAAAATCTCAACACTTACGCAAGGAATCTTCGTAGGAGCTGTTGCAGATAACTTTGATGAACGCATTGAACAGAAAATTTTCCATTCTGAAATTGTTGTAGATAATGATAGAGTATCTGCAGAAACTAAGGCTTATAAAAAGATACCCGAGATTTTATCTTTCACTGACGAAAATGGACAAGACAATATGAAGATCGAAATTGAAGCTAATTACAAACAGATAAAACGGGATATTGTTTCGATTATTGAAAGTGAATTGGAACGAATTAAAAACGATCCTGATTTGCAACATTTGGTGCAAGATAGTTAGTTAAAAAGAATAGCAACTATCAAGCAGACTTAATTACATAATGCTCCAATAGTGTTTCTAAGTATTCTACTTCTATAAAACCATTCAAGAAACAAACGCAAAAATGTTTGTTATTATGTACAAATTGATTGTTTTTTTTCATAATAACGAACGTTTCTAAAAATGGATACGAAAAAATAAATCTTGTTCCATAACCACCAACGCTCCAAGAACCGAACAAGAACTAACTAAAAAGTATTCAATATTTAGAAAAAGATAGTAAGGGGATAAAAAATAAATGATACAACTCCAAAGAATAATTATTGTTTTATCTTCTATTTTTTGAGATATAATAGTAATTTAGATGCCTTTACTTACACAGCAATAAACTGTATCAGTAAAGACCTTAAAAGAACGGAATCAACGGTACTAGAATAATTTGAATTCTTTTATAAAATACGAACAATACTTTTTCACCTAAAATAATATAAGTTAACCCAAAAGATTTACAAAAATAAAATAATGACAAGTACAGCACAAAGAGCAGAATTACAAGCGAAAATATGGAGAATAGCAAACGAAGTACGCGGCTCAGTAGATGGATGGGATTTTAAACACTTTGTTTTAGGAGCACTTTTCTACCGATTTATAAGTGAAAATTTTACAAAATATATTGAGGGTGGTGATGAAAGTGTAGATTACGCCAATTTTGCAGATGATCAAATAGTAGCAGAAATAAAAGACGATGCGATAAAAACAAAAGGATATTTCATTTATCCTAGTCAACTTTTTGTAAATATTACTAAAACTGCGAATACCAATCCAAACCTGAATACCGATTTAAAAACAATTTTTACTGCTATTGAAAGTTCAGCGAATGGCTATCCATCAGAACAAGATATAAAAGGATTGTTTGCCGATTTTGACACTACAAGTTCTCGATTAGGAAATACAGTTGAAAATAAAAACAGTCGTTTAGCAGCGGTGATTAAGGGCGTAGAAGAACTAAATTTCGGAAATTTTGAAGACAACGAAATTGACCTTTTTGGGGATGCTTATGAATTTTTAATTTCCAATTACGCAGCTAATGCTGGTAAATCAGGTGGTGAATTTTTTACACCGCAACATGTATCGAAATTGATTGCACAGTTGGCAATGCACAAGCAAACCACTGTAAATAAAATTTATGACCCTGCAGCAGGTTCTGGTTCTTTACTCCTACAAGCCAAAAAACATTTTGATAATCATATTATCGAAGATGGTTTTTATGGCCAAGAAATAAACCACACTACATACAACTTGGCGCGTATGAATATGTTTTTGCACAACATCAATTACGATAAGTTTCATATTGTATTGGGTGATACGCTAAAGGACCCACAATTAGGCGATGAAAAGCCATTTGATGCTATCGTATCAAATCCTCCATATTCGGTAAAATGGATTGGAGATGAAGACCCAACATTAATCAACGACGACCGCTTTGCTCCTGCTGGTGTATTAGCACCAAAATCAAAAGCAGATTTTGCCTTTGTGCTTCATGCATTGCATTATCTATCTCCAAAAGGAAGAGCTGCATTGGTTTGTTTCCCCGGTATTTTTTACCGTGGTGGTGCCGAACAAAAAATTAGAAAATACTTAATAGATAATAACTTTGTAGAAACCATTATATCCGTAGCTCCCAATTTGTTTTATGGAACTTCTATAGCGGTTACACTTTTGGTACTTTCTAAACATAAGACAGATACTACCACGCAATTTATCGATGCCAGCGGCGAAGATTTCTTCAAAAAGGTAACTAACAACAATATGATGACTGATGCACATATTGAAAAAATAATGGAGTTGTTTGATCGTAAAGAAGATGTGCCTCATGTTGCCATTTCTATCGACAATGCAAAGATTGGGGAAAACGATTACAACCTATCTGTGAGTTCTTATATAGAAGCAAAAGACAATCGTGAAAAGATTGACATTACCGAATTGAATAAGGAAGTTGCCAAAACAGTAAAAAAAATTGATAAGCTGCGTGTGGATATTGATGCCATTATAAACGAAATAGAAAGCTAAATCATGGACGAGAAGAAAACAAATAGCAAATCAATTAGTAGATCGTCTGCTGCAGAATACTTAACATTTATTGCTGCCACAGGAGATGGAGGTGTAGATGTTATTTATGCAGATGAAAACATTTGGCTGTCACAAAAAATGATGGCATCGCTCTACAACATAGAAACGAACACCATTAATTATCACCTTAAGAAAATTTTTTTTGACAACGAGTTAGATGAAAATTCAGTTATTCGAGATTTTCGAATAACTGCCACCGATGGAAAAAATTACCAAACCAAACACTACAACCTCTCTGGAATTATTGCCGTAGGTTACAAGGTAAACTCTGAACGAGCCGTATTATTTAGAAAATGGGCAACGCAAATTGTAAAAGAATTTACAATTAAAGGTTTTGCTATGGATGATGAACGTTTGAAAAATGACGGCACCATTCTGGGTAAAAAATACTTTGAAGAACAGCTACAACGAATAAGAGAAATTCGAATAAGCGAACGAAAATTCTATCAAAAAATAACCGATATATACGCCACAGCAATTGACTATGACGTAACTGCCAAAGCAACCCAACGCTTTTTTGCCACCGTACAAAACAAATTACATTGGGCAATTCACGGCAATACTGCAGCAGAACTCTTTGTAAACAGAGCCAACCATCAAAAAGAAAACATGGGTTTAGCTACTTGGAAAGATGCACCAAGCGGTAAAATTCAAAAATTTGATGTTGCTGTTGCTAAAAATTATTTATCCGAAATTGAAATGCAGCAATTACAGCGTTTGGTTTCTGCCTACCTAGATCTTGCCGAAGATATGGCTTTGAGACAAATTCCGTTAACTATGGAAGATTGGGAAACACGCTTGAACCGATTTATTGCCGCAACCGATAGAGAAATTCTCCAAAATGCTGGCAAAGTAACGGCAGAAATTGCCAAAGCACATGCCGAGACCGAATTTGAAAAATATAGAATCGTACAAGACAACTTGTTTGAAAGTGATTTTGACAGAATGCTTAATAAACAATTACCTAACAAAGAAGATCAAGCATGAGTTATTTAGATAAATTATTGGATGGCGTGGAAGTGGAATGGAAGCCTTTGGAGGATGTAATACAATCATTAAAAACTGGTTTGAACCCTCGTAAGAACTTCATTTTAAATACCGATGATGCAGAGGGATATTATGTCACTGTTCGTGAAATACAGAAAGGGAAAATAGTATTTCTAGATAAAACTGACAGAGTCAATAGTAAGGCATTAGCAATTATAAATAACCGTTCAACGCTAGATGTCGACGATATTTTATTTTCAGGAACAGGAACAGTTGGCAGAATAGCTGTCATCGAAAGTAAACCTTTAAACTGGAATATAAAAGAGGGAGTTTATGTAATTAAACCTAGACACAATACTATAAATGCTAGGTATCTTTCACATTTATTAAATTCACAAAATATTGTAGATGAATATAGAAAAAAAATAGTCGGTTCCCCTGTGGTTAGTTTGCCAATGAAGGACTTAAAAAAATTACAAATCCCAATCCCCTGCCCAGAAAACCCTAAAAAATCACTAGAAATTCAACAAAAAATAGTTGCCATTCTCGATACTTTTACAGAGCTTACAGCAGAGCTTACAGCAGAGCTTACAGCTCGGAAATTGCAATATAGTTATTATAAAGAAAAATTACTAATTAGTACAGAAAGCAAAGCAGGATGGAAGACTTTAAGAGAATTAACATCACTCATTACAAAAGGTACAACACCAAAAAGATATACTGAAACTGGAATATCTTTTATTAAAACAGAAGCTTTTGATGGTACAAATATCAATTCTAAAAAATTATCTTTCATTGACGAAGATACTCATAGCAAAGAATTAAAAAGGTCAATCTTAAAACAAAACGATATATTGATTACAATTGCAGGTGCAACAATAGGTAAATGTGCAATTGTTCCTGAAGAAATTTTACCTGCAAATACAAATCAAGCTTTAGCAATTATTAGACTTAATGAAGTTGTTAATTTAAAGTATGTATTTCATTTGATAAAATCAAATTATATGAAGAAGTATATTGAACAAAACATCAAAGGTTCTGCCCAACCAAATTTAAACTTACAGCAGTTAAACAATTTTTCTATTCCATATCCTTCAATTGAAGAACAAGCCCGCATCGTTTCCATTCTCGATAAATTTGATATTTTAACCACTTCCATCAGCGAAGGTTTACCAAAAGAAATAGAACAAAGAAAACAGCAATATGAGTATTATAGAGATTTGTTATTAACGTTCAAACAGCAAAATGTCTAAAATTTCTATACGTTTTTTTGATGATCGCGAAGTGCGAGCCGTTTGGGATGATGAAAATGCCAAATGGTGGTTTAGCGTGTTAGATATTGTAGCGGTTTTAAGAAACCAAGAAGATTACACTAAAAACCGAAACTATTGGAAATACCTAAAAGCTAAACTAAAGAAAGAAAATAGTGAGTTGGTTAGTAACACTACCCAACTGAAATTAGTAGCTAACGATGGCAAGCGATATGCAACAGATATGCTCGACTATGAAGGTATAATAGCCTTGGGGAAACAATTTCCTAGCAAAACCGCCAACCGTTTTATCAATTGGTTTACTTATAGCCCAGAAAGTATAGATGGCAAGAGCAAAACCAAGGCGTATGCCTTATTTGAAACCAGTTTTGTAGAGAGTCTTGAAGTAGGAACAGCCAAAGGTTTACAACAAATACACGCTTATTTATTTGGGGGATTATATGATTTTGCTGGACAATTACGAACTAAAAATATTTCAAAAGGAGGATATAGCTTTGAATATGCACACTATCTAAATAGTACTTTGCTAAAAATTGACGCTATGCCCGAAACCAATTTTAATGAAATTGTAGAAAAATATGTGGCTATGAACAAAGCACACCCATTTATGGAAGGCAACGGCAGAAGTACCCGAATTTGGCTAGACTTGATATTGAAAAAACAAGAAAAAAAATGCATCGATTGGAGCAAAATAAGCAAAACCAATTATATGAATGCAATGATTATAAGTTCGGTAGATAGCAGCGTTTTAAACGCACTACTTAAGGCAGCAAGTACCACTGACATTAACAGTAGAGAAATGTATATGAAAGGCATCGATTATTCATATTATTATGAAGAAAATGAATAATCAAACTAAATAATTAATAGAAATGAAAGAATACACCACTATAGCAGAATCAAACAACTTCATTGTCCTAGATAAATTCACCAAGTATTTAGAGGTCAATGAAGCTCCTGCAAGTTATCAAACAGAAGCGGCTTTAGAACAGGAATTCATCCAAGATTTAATCAATCAAGGATATGAAAACCCTACTAACCTTACCACACTACAAGCCATGTTAGCTAATGTAAGGGTACAATTGCAAGCGCTAAATAATATGGAGTTTACAAACAGTGAGTGGGCTCGTTTTGTAGAAGAGTATTTAGACAGACCAAGTGATAATACCATAGATAAAACAAGAAAGTTGCATGAAAATTATATCTATGATTTTGTCTTTGACAATGGACGTATCCAAAATATTTATTTAGTAGATAAAAAGAACATAGTTCGCAATAAAGTGCAAGTAATTTCACAATTCGAACAAAAAGGAACTCATTGTAATCGCTATGATGTAACCGTTTTAGTAAATGGTTTACCACTGGTACAAATAGAATTAAAAAAACGTGGAGTCGCGATCCGTGAAGCATTCAATCAAGTGCATCGCTACAGCAAAGAAAGTTTTAATAGTGAGAACTCCCTTTTTAAGTATTTACAAGTATTTGTAATAACTAACGGTACAGATAGCCGCTATTTTGCAAACACCGTAAAGCGAGATAAAAACAGTTTCGATTTTACAATGAACTGGGCAAAATCAGACAATTATTTGATTAAAGATTTGAAAGATTTCACAGCAACTTTTTTTCAAAAACATACGTTGTTAAATGTACTACTCACCTACTCCGTTTTTGATACAAGTGATACCTTGCTAATAATGCGACCGTATCAAATCGCTGCAACGGAGAGAATGCTGTGGAAAATAGAAAGTTCCTTTAATACTAAAAAATGGTCAGATAGAGAAAGCGGAGGCTACATTTGGCATACAACAGGTTCGGGTAAAACTCTCACTAGTTTTAAAGCAGCAAGACTAGCCACAAATCTAAATTTTATTGATAAAGTTTTCTTTGTAGTTGATCGTAAGGATTTAGATTTTCAAACTATGAAAGAGTACCAACGCTTTTCTCCTGATAGCGTAAACGGTTCTGATAGTACGGCTGGTTTAAAAAGAAATATTGAAAAAGACGACAATAAAATTATCGTTACCACTATTCAAAAGCTAAACCACTTAATGAAAAGCGAAAGTGATTTAGCCATCTATCAAAAACAAGTGGTTTTTATATTTGATGAAGCGCACCGTTCTCAGTTTGGTGAAGCGCAAAAGAACCTGAACAAAAAATTTAAGAAGTTCTATCAATTTGGTTTTACAGGAACTCCAATTTTTCCTGAAAATGCTTTGGGTGCAGAAACAACAGCAAGTGTATTTGGTCGTGAATTACATTCCTATGTTATTACGGATGCCATTAGAGATGAAAAAGTACTAAAATTCAAAGTAGATTACAACAATGTACAACCTAAGTTTAAAAGCTTTGAAACAGAAGTTGATGAGAAAAAATTAACGGCTGCAGAAAACACAAAAGCATTACTTCATCCGGCTCGTATCAAAGAAGTTTCTCAATACATTCTAAAGAATTACAGAATAAAAACGCACAGAAGTCACGCAGGAAACACAGGCTTTAATGCCATGTTTGCCGTAAGTAGTGTTGTAGCGGCTAAATGTTATTATGAAGAACTAAACCGTCTTCAAAAAGATACTGAAAAGCCATTGAAAATTGCAACGATATTTTCTTTCGCCGCCAATGAAGAGCAGAGTGCTGCTGGTGAAATACCTGAAGAAAACTTTGAGCCATCGGCGATGGATAGTAGTGCCAAAGAATTTTTAACAGCAGCAATAAAAGACTATAACGCCATGTTTAAAACTAGTTTTGGCGTGGAAAGTAACGAATTTCAAAACTACTATCGTGATCTTGCCAAACGGGTTAAAAGTAAAGAAATCGATTTAATTATAGTAGTAGGTATGTTTCTTACTGGATTTGATGCACCAACATTGAATACCTTATTTGTAGATAAGAATTTACGTTATCATGGATTAATGCAAGCTTTTTCTCGTACCAACCGTATATATGACGCTACAAAAACCTTTGGAAACATTATTACTTTCAGAGATTTAGAAATGGCTACTGTGGATGCCATCACTCTATTTGGCGATAAAAACACTAAAAATGTAGTACTCGAAAAGAGCTACAAAGAATATTTAGAAGGCTTTACAGATATAGCGACTGGAGAAGCACGAAGAGGTTTTATGGATGTGGTTAAGGAATTAAATGAAAAGTTCCCAAAACCAGACGAAATTGAAAGAGAAAAAGACAAAAAAGAATTCTCAAAACTATTTGGAGAGTACTTGCGTGTAGAAAATATTTTGCAGAATTACGATGAATTCAATAATCTAAAAGCTCTTCAAACAATAGATGTTGACGACGTTGAAGCTCTTGAAGCATTTAAAGAAACTAATTTTGTAACAGACGAAGAACTAGCTACTATGCTAGAGATAAAACTATTACCAGAACGAACAATTCAAGATTATCGCTCAACTTATAATGATATACGTGATTGGTTACGACGAGAGAAAAACGGCAAAGATGTTGAGGAGTCAACTATTGATTGGGATGATGTGGTATTTGAAATTGACTTGCTTAAATCTCAAGAAATAAACTTGGATTATATTCTTGAATTGATTTTTGAGCATAAGAAAAAGAACAAAGATAAAGCAACCTTAATTGAAGAAATCCGTAGGGTAATTAGAGCAAGCATTGGCAATAGAGCAAAAGAGAATTTAGTGGTAGATTTCATTAATGAAACAGACCTTGAAACCATTCATGATAAAGCGAATGTTATAGATTCTTTCTTCAAGTATGCACAAGAAAAACAGAAAAAAGAAGCTTCAGAATTAATAATAGATGAAAATTTAAATGAAGAGGCTACAAAGAGATACATAGCTGCGTCTTTAAAACGGGAATTTGCAAGTGAAAACGGCACCGAATTAAACGCTATTTTACCTAAAATGAGTCCCTTAAATCCTCAGTATTTAGCAAAGAAACAAAGTGTTTTTCAAAAGATCAGTGCCTTTATAGAGAAATTTAAAGGTGTTGGTGGGCAATTATAAAATTTATATCTCTATCAAAACCCGATTGAGCGGATTTATAATCCGTTCTTACAATCATACACTAAACAGCTATGTCCAACTTTGATAAAACCGAAAACCTACCTATCTACCAAAAAGCAGAACTAATTTTCCAGTTAGTAGAAAGCTTGATGGCTTCTTTACCCGAAGAGGACGAATATATTCAGCAGACAAAAGAATTTATGCGAGCTGATGCAATGATCATTCCTGCTAAAATAGCTGGGGCTGAAGGTGGCGACTTATATAGTATTCGCATGCAAAACGCCGCTATTATTAGAGATCATGCCATGCAATTGTATGTACAAGTGGGTAGTTTACGTTTTTATGAAAGCTACAAAGATTTAGAATATGTAACACTCATCCGGAAAGAACTCGATGAATTCCAATTGCTATTCATCGATTGGGTAAATGGTTTTGATACTAACAACCACATATGGGATGAATGGGGTTTATTCAATCCACCTGACGCCATCCCTCCTAACGAGATTGATCGGTTTGACGAAGATGATTTTGATATTGACGATTTTTTTGATAAAGAAGATTAAAGATTTTTGATCTACGTCAAAACTCTCTAACTTAGAAAAGGAAATTCCTTATTTTTTTAAAAACTAAACAACTTCCTTCGTATGAAAATCCAATATTGTTCCGACCTACACCTAGAGTTCCCAGAAAATAAAAACTATCTACTTCAAAACCCCATACAGCCAGAAGCGGATATTTTAATTTTAGCTGGAGATATAGTTCCGTTTGCCATAATGGATAAACACCCGGATTTCTTCGATTACATTTCAGCTCATTTTAAAATGACTTTTTGGATTCCTGGAAATCACGAATATTACTATTACAACATTACAGAAAAAAGTGGTGTTTTAGAGGAGCAAATCCGTCACAATATTTTTTTAGTAAACAATTGCGTTAAAGAAATTTCAGGTGTTAATCTGATTTTTTCAACTTTATGGTCGAACATTTCGCCTTTAAGACAGTGGCTTATTAAAGAAAGTCTTTCTGACTTTAAAGTAATTAAATACAAGAATCGTTTATTCAATCCGGATGATTATAACATCCTGCATCAAGAAAGTTTGGCATTTATTAAAAAAGCAATACAGGAAACTGCTAATGAGAAAACAATTGTAGTAACACATCATGCGCCAACATTTATCAATTATCCTGAAAAATATGCCGACAGCAAAATCAATGAAGCCTTCGCAACAAACTTAGATCTCTTTATAGAAAATAATACTATCGATTATTGGATTTATGGACATCATCATTGCAATGTTGGTGATTTTGAAATTGAAAACACAAAACTATTAACCAATCAATTGGGATATATCAAATACAATGAAAATGTTGGATTCAATGATAAAGCTATTATTTCAATTTAAATAAGCCAACAAATTGTAAAGTAATCAATTGACTTTATCTATTAATTAATTGATATTTATTCATTAATTAATGAACATTTACCTTAATAAACCTATATTTGCATAATAAACCTATCAAGTTTATTATAACTTTTATTAGTTTATTATGGAGGGATTAAAAAAATATTTTCAACAAATACTCGGCGTACAACTCGAAATAAAAGAGTTAAAAAAGGAACAATTGAATAAACTACCTTTTGTATTCAAAAGTAATTTTAAGTTCTATAGCACCACCTTTAGAACCCATCAATTAATTTTATTGGAGCTAAATAAAGAGGATACTTTCAATGCAAATCAGTTAAGAAAACAAGTAGTTGAGATTCAAAAAAAACTCGAAAAACGGATAGTTATAGTAACTGACACTATAACCGCAATAAACCGTAAACGGCTAATAGAAAACAGAATAAGTTTCATTATACCTGGGAAACAAATGTTTATGTCAGAATTATTAATAGACCTTAAAGATTTTGAGAAAGACAAAGCATTTAAAAAATCTGTCTTACTACTACCCTCAGCTCAATTAATCTTATTATATCAAATTTTACACAAAGAGGATAATTTAAGACAATATACATTCAAAGAACTAGCTGAGAAATTCCAATACACACAAATGGGAATTACCAAAGCAATAGAAAACTTGAAAAGATTAGCCATAGTGAAAGTAGAAGGGACAAAAGAAAAGAATATCATATTCGAAAAAGACAGTGAAAAACTGTGGAAAGACAGTGAAGGATTGTGTATTAATCCCGTAATGAAAACGGTTTATGTTGATGATAAACCACAAGGATTGTTTAAGTCAAACACGACCGCACTGGAAGAATATACGGATATGAATCCAAGTTCAATAGAATACTTTGCTATTGAGAAAAAACAATTTTACGAATTGAGAAAAAACAATCTTTTAGTAAACCTAAATAGTGAAAATGGCAACTATGCATTAGAAGTTTGGAAATACAATCCGGAACTACTCACAAAAGGAATAACAAAGAAAAATAATGTAGATCCATTGTCATTATATTTAAGTTTAAAAGACGGATTTATTGATGAACGAACAGATATGGCATTAGACCAAATAATAGAAAAATACATATGGTAAGAGGTTTAGAAATTTTCAGACAACATTTCAAAGAATTCACAGATAACTACATTATCATTGGTGGAACCGCTTGCGATATAATTATTGATAGTGCTGGTCTTACACCACGAGCTACAAAAGACATTGATATAATTTTAGTCATCGAAGCATTAAGTCCCGAATTTGTAACTCATTTTTGGGAGTTTATCAAACAAGGAAAATATGATGTCAAGGAGAAAAGTGAAGAAGACAGAAAATACTATCGCTTCCAGAAACCACAAGTAGAAGAATTTCCATTTCAAATTGAATTATTCTCCAGAATACCTGATTTATTAGATTTAAATGAAGAAACATATTTAATACCTATTCCTGTTGACACTGAAATTTCAAGTTTATCAGCCATATTGATGGATGATGATTATTATAACTTCACCATACTACACAGCCAATTAGATAACGGAATACATCTAGCCAATACAGAAGCTTTAATAGGATTAAAAGCCAAGGCATTCCTAGACTATAAAACTAGAAAAGAAAGCGGAGAAAAAATCGATGAAAGACAACTCCGTAAACACAAAATGGATGTTTTCAGATTGTCATTACTGCTAACTCCAGAAGATAATTTTATAATTCCACAAAGTGTAAAAACCGATATAACAAATTTTGCTGAAGCTATAAAAAATGATTTGCCAGACAAACAAATTTTTAAAGAAATGGGTGCAGGAAATGTGAATGTAAAGGAATTATTTGAGCAATTGATTAGGGCTTTTAATATTTAAAAATAAATGGGAAAGTATTTAGGACTTGATTTAGGAACAAATTCAATTGGTTGGGCTATAATTGACAATGATGTAAATCATGCGATTAATAGTGGAGTGAGAATTTACAAAACTGGTTCTAAAAATAAACAATTCACTCCATTCAAAAAAACTAAAAAACGACAAAAAAGTAGCATTGCATTATGTGCTATCGCTACTATTCTACTAATTGTCAGTATTATAGATGTTGTGAATTGGCGATTTTGGCTCAATATATCGTTGACAACATATATTTCAGTTCTAACACTTAATCTCCAAGGCAATAAATAATAGAATTTAGAAACTATGGCAAACACGATTACCAATTTACCTCAACAGCAGAAACGTTCTAAGAGATAATTCAGGTAATCAATAAGTCTCACTCCATTCATTCTCACTGCTCCGTTCGGCTGCTCTAGTCGGTATGCCTTCAACAATAGAGTGTAAACGAAAAATAGTCTTTCGGCATCCCTACCCTGCGCAGGCACTTCACAGCCAATAAAAAAACAGCCTCTTAAAAATAAGAAGCTGTTTTTTTACGCTGTTCCGTTCCTCAGCTTCACACGTTCATTCCTTACATTCGGTCAGGCTTTAATCAACTGGATAAAGCTTCATTTCGCTATGCTCCGTTCCTACGCTCCACTGCATTCCAG
>NZ_JAQWTM010000008.1 GCF_029242675.1 Flavobacterium sp. | reverse complement strand
ATACCTTTAGAATCAACATTATCAGTAAATGTTTTATACATACCAAAGATTTTATCACCATTTCGTTTTAAATCAATACCAATTCCGTTGTCGCTAATGCTTAGATAGCTTCTTCCGTCTTCACATGAGTAGATTATATCTACCTCGCATTCACGGTTTTTATCACAATAACGTACAGCATTAGAAATCATATTATATAAAATACTTTCTAGATACGCTGGATTATAGTGAATCTCGGTTTTTTCAGTAATATTCGAATTAACGGTTATTTTGTTAGCTCTAATCTCGTTACGCAAAATAGTTAAAGTATTGTCTATGTAAGGTTTTAATTTAAGTTTTTCTACTACAAGATTCAAATTGGTTTGTATGTTTACGACTTCATTCAAATTGTATAGTGTGTCATTCAACGCATTACTAACTAATTTTAAAAGATCAATTAGTTCATCCTTCTCTTCTGCTGTTTCAGAACATTGAATTAAATCTGTTAAAGAAGTAATGTTGCTAGTGTGCGAGCGCAGGTTGTGCGATACAATGTATGAAAAATTTAACAAACGTTTGTTTTGTTCACTCACTAGGTCAAATGAATCTTTTAAATGCTTTTCAACCTCTTTAGTCTTTGTAATATCAATCATTATCCCTCTCAAGTTAACGATTTTATTATTTTCACAAACGACGGTTACAATATCACGTAACCAAACTATTGTGTTGTCTTTTGCCACCATGCGATACTCAAAGTCATGATCTTCTTTCTGTTCGGTTTTAAATTGACAAAAATCAATAATAGATTCTTTGTCTTCAACATAGATGTGGTCACTCCAAAATGTAGCAGAAGATAGCCATTCCTCAGCAGAATAGCCTAAGATTTCTTCCACTTTTTTACTTACAAATGTAAATTCGAAAGTCTCAGGATTACATTCCCAAACTATACCGTCAACAGTATCAATTAAAGATTGAATTTTCTCTTGTGAATCGCAAATGATCTTATCAGCGCCTTTTCGTTCTGTTATATCTTCATTATATACAATGACTCTTTCTAATGTTTTTTCGTAGCCTCTTATAACATTCCAACGCAAATTTATATTACGATTTTGTTTATTTGAATCTTGGATCACCGTATCTAGTATTAAGGAAGTTTTCTCTTGACATATCGCAACAATCTGGTCAACAAAATCATCAAATGATTTAGAATTGAATAAATTGTTTTTAACGTTTCCTAGCTCCTCCTCATTTTCAACTTTAAACAATTCTAGACACGCTTTATTAACATTAATTGATTTGATTAATAGATGTAATTCGTTTGCAATTGTAGGGTTCGAATGTAAAAACTGCTTGACTTCCTCAGGATCTCTATTAATCAATTTTAGTTTGATTAAAGCTTTTTTCACCTCCGAAAAATCTTCTTCTCTCAAAGGTATTGGTGAATCATAGAATAAGCTTTTAAAATGATTTTCATTTTTAGCAATCAGTTCTTCATTTTCTTTTTTAATGGTAATGTTTTCAACTATTCCTATTACACTAATTTGTTTTTTGTTTTGATTTAGCAGTGGCGTTACACTTAAATTTCCCCAAACTATTTTTCCTTGTTTGGAAAAATATCTTTTCTCCATTGAATACTCAGCAATTTTTCCTTCGTTAAGGTTGTTTGCATTTCTCACATCTTCAATTAAATCATCGGGATGTGTAATTGATTGAAATGTTTTTAGCTTCATTTCTTTTTCAGTGTAGCCAAGCATTTTGCAAAAATAGTTGTTAACCTCAATAAGTTTCCCGCTCTTAAGTTCAACATTAGCAATACCCACAGAGGCTTGATCAAATATAGTTTTAAATTTTATTTCGTTATCTTTTAAACTCAATGCTTGCTTGTTTACAAGAACTTGTAATTGCGTAGATTTCTTTAATAGTAAAACTGTTAAGACACCAAAAACTAAAGCCAATAGTAAACCTAAAATCGTATTAGTGATATAACTAATCAATAAATGATTAGCCTTTTTATCAATAATATATATGTCCCAGTTGCCGTCTGGAATGCTTTTCTTAACGAAATTCCCATTGGTTAGTTGCGTTGTTTGTTTTAAAAAAAAATCTGTTTTACCAGTCGTATTATTTTTTTTAGCTAACTGAAATTCGTATTTATTTTTGTTAATTGAATTGACACTGGCAGCGTCAAGAAATTTATCAAATTTTATAATTACCGCTGAAAATCCCCAGAATTTTTGTTTGATGTAAACCGGCAACCTTCCGATTATTGCCTTTCTGCCTTGCTTCAAATTCAACGGACCAGAAAAATAAATTCTGTCATATTTCATAAATTTTAAAGCATCAATTTTAGTGTGATTTGCTTTAAAGATGTTTAAATTCATTGCGGCCTCATTACCTTTAAGGGGATAGGTATATTTTATTATGCCTTGAGGAACTAGCTGAACAGCGCTAATTGCTGAATTAGATTTGAGTAATTTTTGCCCTATTCCTTCAAAATTCTCTGGAGTCCCTTCGTCATTAATCGTTAGCGCTAGAGTCAGCGCAGTGATGTAAGAGTTTTTTAGAGATTGTTCTATATTTTGGTGGATTGTCTCAAGCGTATTTATTTTTTCTAATCGCTTAAATTCGATGTTAGATACGTATTGCTTTGAGGCCAAAAGAGAGAAAATAATTCCTAGAAAAACAAAAACAATCAATCCTGAGAATTTAGGATTAATAATGTACCAATTTATGAATTTTGGCCAATTTGTTTTTAATTTCATTATCCGGAATTTAAAGATTAAGCTATTAATTTCTCATATTTAAAAATAGGCAAATGTTTTCAAACAATAATCAATAATTGAAATAAATTACGGTTAAATCTTAAATAATCAGTTAAATGTAAAAGTTTTGTAATGCATCTTAAGCGAAAAGTTTACATAAATGTAAAAATGGTTCGTTTTGTGTATTTGTAGATACATTACGTACTTTGTTACAATTGTTAATTAAAAATACCGAACTTTGTAGAAAATAAATTAATCTAATAATTGGCTCTATCCTTATGAGGTGCTATTTAATCAAAATTAATACAAGACAGTATGAGTAGAAATAATGATAGAAATATTAAAAAACACAATGATAAATTACATAAAGCCCAAGATAAAGCTAAATTAGCTAAAGTTACTAGGGCCGAAAAATTAAAACAAATCACAAAGAAGTTTAATGAAACTAAAGCTTCTGAGGAAAATTAAAGCGAATCTATTATGGAAGAAAGTAAATACGACCTTTTAAAACAGAATGTTCAAGAAATTATAGATTTGATTGTTGCTAAAGATATTGAAGAGGCAAATGATAAACTAATCGACGTAAGCGAGCAGTTAGAT
>NZ_JAQWTM010000441.1 GCF_029242675.1 Flavobacterium sp. | reverse complement strand
CATCTTGTGATATACGGTCGATAATAACGGCATAATCGCCACCTTTGTTTTGGACGACCATATCGATGCTGACCGCTTCCGCTACTATATCTTTCTCGTTTTTTGAATTGACTCTATCGATAAATGCCTGCGGGAAGGTATCTTCCATCCCAAATAATATTCCAATTTTTTTCATTATTCTATTTTTTAATTTAATAGTATTTGATTTTTATAAAAACTTGATTCGGGATAAATAGTGAGGAAACATTTCCTTCCAAACCGGCCAATCATGCTTGCGGTCAGGCCTAACATCAAACCAATGCGGCACAGTACGATCATTGAGTACTTTATGCAACTTTAAATTAGCATCATAACAAATATCGCAGTTAGAAGTTCCTAAAACAATATCCATATTCCATAACTCATGATCCTCTAATCCATATAAAAAATCAAGCGGACTATTATAAAACACATCGTCGTTATGGAATCCATCCATAAAATTTTTAATATCGAAGGCACCGCCCATTGAAAATAAATGACTGACGTAGCCTGGATGCCTAAAGGCAAAATTAGCAGCATGAAATCCTCCAAAACTACATCCCGCCATTGCAACCTTGCCTGAGGGCGTATTGTTTTTTACTTTTTCTACAATCTCATGGCACAGCATTTTATCGTAGCACAAATGATTTTCTATGCGATGAATAGGGTGGATGTTTTTATTGTAAAAACTATCTTTATCGATGCTATTAGGGCAATAAATTTGAATCAATCCTTGCTCGATATACCATCTTGCTGATTCGATCAGTCCCATGTCCTTGTTTTCATGATAACTCCCCATGGATGTTGGAAACAAAATCACAGGATAGCCTGAATGTCCAAAAACTAACATTTCAATCTCTCTATTTAGGTTTGGAGAATACCATTTGAAATATTCCTCTTTCATAATTTTGTTTTAAACAATAATAACGAAAAAATGTCAGTATCTGGGAGCTAGACTTAAAGTAAAATTACTTTTTACATATCTTAGCTTGCAGAACATCAATATATTATAAATCGTTAATAATGTATTTAGGTTACGAAGTATTTTTGCGAATTCGATAAAATTGGCACTGAGCTACAATATAAACTAAAGTGTAGTTGGCTGGTCAAAGAGCTGTATTTGACTTTTAAGGCGTTCGAGGAGCATAGTCATCATTCGTTTATTCAAGTTCGATGAATTGGCGGCATACAAAAGATATTCCTCCTTTGTGAATAATCCTACGACCATACCTTTAAGTGTATTTCTAAATTTTACATCTTTTTGAACCGCATTTTCAATGACTGCTAGCCGTTTGTCGAGTTTTAGATTGTAAAAATCTCCTTTGTATTTGGAAATATAATTTGCAAAAGCGGCCAATAATAAGTCGTTTTGAAGTTTTAAAATAGGGCGGAGCACCTTGTTTTGAAAAGTTTCTTCTGAAGAGGAATTTGTACCTATGGAGCCAATGGTCTCTCCACGAAAATCTTGTAAAAATGAATCTCTGTCGATCATGTTTTTTTCTTAAAATTACAGAAAATTTTCTTTAGATGTGTTACTTTAGCGTTATTAAATAGAAGATATGCGCTTTCATACAAGAAAATGGGTTAAGCCCGAAGATTTAAATCCTAATGGTACTTTATTTGGTGGTAAATTATTAGCATGGCTTGACGAAGAGCTGGCTTTGTACACAATTGTGCAACTTGAGAATCCCAGAATAGTAACCAAATACATGTCGGAAATCAATTTTAGAAGCTCAGCAAAGCAAGGGGATATTATCGAAATTGGGATTGATGTAGTAAAGTTTGGTAACACTTCTATCACTTTAAAATGCGAAGCAAGAAACATGATGACTAGAGAAACGATTATTTCCATTGACAGCACCACGATGGTAAGTTTAGGAGAAGACGGTAAACCGAAGGCGCATGGCAAAACAGAAATTGAATTCATCAAAAATAGAGTGAATCAGTAGTACATCTACTTTTTCTTCATCCAAAAGGATACAAGTCCAAAAGCAGAAACTACGGTCCAACAGCCTTCTAAAATAATAAAAGGCAAATAATCCAGTAGGATGGAAGCAAAGCACGCAATTCCAGCGCCCAAAACATTCAAAAAAAGATAAATGGCGCTATCCTGCTTAATTATTTTACCCAGATTTAAAAGGTAAGCAATTAATAAAATAGTTACTCCAATAAAGCCAATCCAATCTGTTGTGTTCATTTAAATAGACTTTTTAAGCAGAAAATCATCCGCTAAAATTGCATATTCGTAGCAGTCAGACCATCCTGTTTTTAAGGGAATAAGTTGCCTCGAAAGTCCTTCGCGAAGCATTCCAGCTTTTTCTAAAACTTTATAGGATCCCACATTTGCCGTAGCGCAACCAGCACTAATGCGGTGTAATTTTAG
>NZ_JAQWTM010000436.1 GCF_029242675.1 Flavobacterium sp. | reverse complement strand
TTTTTTATTGTTGCACATTACAAAAATAGTTAGTTTTGCTGAACTATTTAGTTAAATATTATAACGCAAAATTTATGCCAAACTATTCAATATGAGCAAGAACCTTACAACAAGATCAGAAGATTATTCTAAATGGTATAACGAACTGGTTGTCAAAGCAGATCTAGCCGAAAACTCAGGAGTAAGAGGGTGTATGGTTATCAAACCATACGGTTACGCTATCTGGGAAAAAATGCAAGGGGAATTGGATCGAAAATTTAAAGAAACAGGACACCAGAATGCTTACTTTCCTCTATTTGTGCCTAAAAGCATGTTTGAAGCGGAGGAAAAAAATGCAGAAGGATTTGCAAAAGAATGCGCAATTGTAACGCATTATAGGTTAAAAAATGATCCTGACAAACCAGGTAAATTGATGGTTGACCCCAATGCAAAGTTAGAGGAGGAATTAATTGTTCGCCCTACAAGTGAAGCAATTATATGGTCAACTTATAAAGGTTGGGTGCAGTCATACCGTGATTTACCATTGCTAATAAATCAATGGGCTAATGTGGTTCGATGGGAAATGAGAACACGTTTGTTCTTGAGAACTGCCGAATTTCTTTGGCAAGAAGGACATACAGCGCATGCGACAAGAGAAGAGGCAGTAGAGGAATCAGAGAAAATGATGAATGTATATGCTGATTTTGCCGAAGATTTTATGGCTATACCAGTTGTTAAAGGGATCAAAACGGAGTCAGAACGTTTTGCTGGAGCTGAAGAAACGTATTGTATCGAAGCTTTAATGCAGGACGGTAAAGCTTTGCAAGCAGGAACTTCACATTTCTTAGGTCAGAATTTCGCAAAAGCTTTTGACGTAAAATTTGCAAATGCTGAAGGAAAGCAGGAATATGTTTGGGGTACATCTTGGGGTGTGTCAACACGTTTGATGGGTGCTCTTGTTATGACGCACTCTGATGATAAAGGGTTGGTTTTACCTCCAAATTTAGCTCCTATACAAGTTGTTATCGTGCCGATTTATAAAACTGATGAGCAATTAGAACAAATAGCTGCAGAAGTGACAATTTTAAGTGAGCAACTTAAAAAGTTAGGGGTATCTGTTAAATTTGATAATCGTACGACTCAAAAACCAGGATTTAAATTTGCTGAGTGGGAATTAAAAGGAGTTCCTGTGAGAATAGCGATTGGTCCAAAGGATTTAGAAAATGGTACTTTTGAAATTGCAAGGAGAGATACTGCTACAAAAGAAGTAGTTTCTAAAGACGGAATTGCGTCTTATGTAAGCGATTTGCTAGAACAAATTCAAAAAGATTTATTCAATACAGCTTTAGAATATAGAAATTCACATATTACTAAGGTTGATAGTTTTGAGGAGTTTAAGACTGTTTTAAATGACAAAGGTGGTTTTGTGTCAGCGCATTGGGATGGAACAGCAGCTACTGAAGAGCGCATTCAAGAATTGACTAAAGCAACAATAAGATGTATTCCTTTAGATGCTATTGAGGAAGCGGGAACCTGCGTGTTTACTGGGAATCCGTCCACTAAAAGAGTCTTGTTTGCTAAAGCATATTAAAAAAGATTGTTTTTTTTGTCTTAGCTATTGTGCGACTCAAAAATAGTTGTATCTTTGCATCCGCAATACAGAAGCAGGGCCCGTTCGTCTATCGGTTAGGACGCATGGTTTTCATCCATGTAAGAGCGGTTCGATTCCGCTACGGGCTAC
>NZ_JAQWTM010000432.1 GCF_029242675.1 Flavobacterium sp. | reverse complement strand
TGATTGTATGTATTTCTGTAAATCATTTGTGTTAATTTCATTAAAGTTGTCTGTGATATAACTAGCATACCCTAAAATAGCGTTAAATGGATCCCGTAAATCGTGTGCAATTATGGAAAATGTTTTTTTAATCGTTTTATTAGATTTTTCAATTTCTTGGTTTTTAATCTCAATTTCAACTGCTTTCTCCTCTAGTTTTACATTTTGTATTCTAATTTTTCTATAAAAAACGTACGATAATAGCAACAATACAACTACAAATAGGATGATCACTGCTAGCAAATTTCGTTGGTTTTCTTTTTGAACAAGGTTAGCTTTATTTTTTTGAGCAGCAATTTTTAAATTTTTCAGTTCTAATTCTTTTTCTTTACTTTCAAACCCAACTTGATATTTAAGCACAGTTTGCGAATTTAGACTATCTTCGATACTCTCATATTTATCACTATATGATTTTGAATACGACAACGCTTTTTTATAATTACCCAAGTTTTCTTCGATAACAATTGCTAAATTTAAATACTGTAAAATTTGACTTTTCAAACTATTTTTATTATTTTGCAGTATCTTGTTCATTTTGTTCAAACTAATTTTAGCATTTTTAAAATCTTTGATTTTTATATGTACCTCCGCTAATTGTTCTTGAACATAATATTTTTCATAATGAGTAATTGCAAATTGGTCTTGATGTTTAAGATCATTAATAAGTTCACTATAATTACCTAGTGCTAAGTTCGAGTAATTTATATATCGATTTGCAATAGTGTTAACTTGATTTAAACGCAGCTTTTTATTTCTTTCTATTGTCTTTTTCAATGTTTTTTTTGCCAGTGCAAACTTTTCTTGAGCGTAATATAACGTACCTATTGCTAGATTTAATCTAATACGTTCTGCTCTGCTTTTATATGCGTTTTTTTTATTAGCTAATCCAGCATATTTTTCTGCTCTGTTAAATAAATTTAAATTTAAATTAGAATAGCACAATAGAACATAGCAATTGCTCAACCCATCATAATTTTTATTTGCCTTAAAAATTGCAAGTGCAGCATTTATATTTACCATCGCCATTTTTTGGTTCATCATTTGCATAAATGCTGTAGCTCTTAACATTTGAATTTTAGCAATAGTATTTGTTTTTCGAGCTGGATATTTTATCAAGATATCTTTAGTTATTTTTAAACAAGTTTTATTATCACCTTTTTTCAAAAAGCAATCGCCTTGGAGATAATTAAGTACTAAATACTGGTTTATATCATATTTTTTTAGATGTGTTATTTTGAAGGAATTGATTTTTTTTTCCACTAATTCAAATTCACCTCTTTTGAGGCACATGTTTATTTTTAATAATGCGATATTAATTTCATAATCAATCTTCTGTTTAGTTGCTAAACTCTCTGTTTTTTTGAGATAAACAGCGCTAGAATCTAAATCGTTTTCGAGATAATACTCCGTGATTGTAGCTAATAAACCACATTTTTTTTCGATATTTCTTTCTCCCTTCAAAACAACTTTTAAGCTGTCTATTCCCGCAACAGATTTGTTTTGCGCAGTAACAACACCAAAAAATAAAATTACAAGTAATAAAATTCGTTTATCCATATTCAATAGTACAACAAAAAATAAAAATAAAAAACCTTTAAAAAAAATTTAGCCTTTGTTGAACGATTATAAAAATAGTGCTTTAGAATTACTAATTGGATATTTACAATTTGTTTGCACTCCTTATTCAACTGACGACCTATATCATTGCCTATATCAAAAAAATTGGCCGCTAGTCCCACAGTCATAGATATAACAACAGTCGTAATAAAAATATATTTATAACCCCCCTCTAAGCACATACTACTATTTTCAGAAATAAATCACCTAATTTTGTATTTCAACAAGCGTCAAAAATGAAGAACCTCCACACCATTCTCAAAAAAGAGAATTATAAAAAAGTAAAATTTAAAATTACCAAAACACAGCACCTTTTGATCAAAGCAAAAATCAATGGTGTATCGGGGAATTTCATTCTGGATACGGGCGCTTCCAACAGTTGTGTTGGTTTTGAGAGCGTCGATTTATTTATTTTGGAAGCAAAAAAAGCAAAAACTAAAGCTGCTGGTGCAGGAGCAACAGGAATGTTTACGCAGTTGGCTCTAAAAAATCAATTGCAAATTGGGAGTTGGAAAGACAACAATTTTGAACTCGTAATTTTTGACTTGACACATGTAAACGAGGCCTTGACGCAACACAAGGTAAAACCCGTGCATGGCATTATTGGTGCGGATATTTTGATGAAAAGTAAAGCAATTGTCGATTACTACAACCACTGTTTGTATTTGATCAAATAAAAATCTGCTTAAGAACAGCTGTCATTGTAAATCAAATACTATAGAGAAACAGGAATCAATCTCGACTCCGCTCGATTTGACAAAACGAAAGTAATTGAGATCATCTAAACTACTAATCAATAAAAAAGCCGCCTATATACTAGGCGGCTTTATGAATTTATAGAAATGAATATTACAATTCAAATGCTTTTTTAGGATTGTTGTCTAATAGCAATTCCATTGGGTTTTCTAACGCTTCTTTAACAGCAACTAAGAAACCAACAGACTCACGACCATCAATGATTCGGTGGTCATAAGATAAAGCTACATACATCATAGGATGAATTTCTACTTTACCATTTACAGCAATAGGACGCTCAATAATGTTGTGCATACCTAAAATTCCTGATTGTGGAGGGTTGATAATTGGAGTTGACAACATCGAACCAAATACACCACCGTTAGTGATTGTGAATGTCCCACCTGTCATATCATCTACCGTAATTTGACCATCACGTGCTCTAATTGCTAATCTTTTGATATCCGCTTCAACACCACGGAAAGTCAAATTCTCAGCGTTACGAACTACAGGAACCATTAAACCTTTTGGACCTGATACTGCAATAGAGATATCACAGAAATCGTAAGCGATTTTATAATCACCATCCATCATAGAGTTTACGTCTGGATATAATTTTAAGGCTCTAGTTACCGCTTTAGTAAAGAAAGACATGTATCCAAGACCTACACCACCGTGTTTTGCTTTGAATTCGTCTTTGTACTGATTACGGATAATGTTGATAGGCGTCATGTTTACTTCGTTAAAAGTAGTTAACATCGCTGTTTCGTTTTTAGCAGCTACTAAACGCTCTGCTACTTTACGACGCAACATTGATAATTTAGTACGCTCTTGACCACGGCTTCCACCTGTAGGAGTTCCCATAGATGGTACTGCATTTACTGCATCATCTTTAGTGATTCTACCATCTTTACCAGTTCCTGTTACAGTAGCTGGTGCGATATTTTTTTCGTCTAATATTTTTCTTGCTGCAGGAGACGGTGTTCCTGAAGCATAAGTTTGCCCCCCGGCCCCCGAAGGGGGAGTTTGAGCAACTACTGGAGCTGCCTCCGTCTTTTTATCCTCGATTTTTGCTGTTTCTGGTTGAGCATCTGCTCCCCCTTTGGGGGTTGGGGGGCTTGCTGCTGTATCAATTAAGCAAACAACTGCTCCTACTGCTACTGCATCGCCTTCCTCTGCTTTTAATGTGATAATTCCACTTGCTTCAGCAGGTAGTTCAAGAGTTGCTTTATCAGAATCAACCTCAGCAATTGCTTGGTCTTTTTCTACGTAATCTCCGTCTTTTACTAACCAAGTTGCAATTTCAACTTCTTTAATAGATTCCCCTGGTGATGGAACTTTCATTTCTAAAATCATGTCCTTATATTTTAAATTATGAATTTTAATTTTTTGTTTCTTCTATGCAATGAGTTATAGCCCTGATAGCAGCGACATCCTTTTTCTTTTTTCTTTAAAAAGAAAAAGATATAGCGGATAGCAGGAAATAGCTCCTAATTATTTTTATCTAAATAAATCTTTATCAAATACCATTTTAATAGCATCGGCATGACGGCGTTTTGCTCTTGTATAACTTCCTGATGCTGGCGCTGAATAGGCTTTTAACGATGCTAATCTCCATTTTACTAAATCGAAGTTCATTAACATAAAGCTATACGCTCCCATGTTTTTAGGCTCTTCTTGTGCCCAAACATAATCATCGGCATTAGGATATTGTGCAATAATTGCTTTTAACTGCTCTACAGGTAATGGGAACAATTGCTCGATTCGAACAACGGCTACATCTGTACGACCATTATTTTCTCTCTCAGCAGTAATATCGTAATAGAATTTTCCGGTTACGAAAACTAACGTTTTCACATCAGCTTTGTTTACCGTTGTATCATCTATTGTTTCTTGGAAACTACCCGTGGTAAAATCTTCGATTGAAGACACACATCTAGGGTCACGCAATAAACTCTTAGGTGTAAATACAATTAATGGCTTACGGAACGTTGTTTTCATTTGTCGTCTTAACAAGTGAAAAAAGTTAGCTGGTGTGGTACAATCAGCTACATACATATTATGTCTTGCACATAATTGTAAGTAACGCTCCATACGTGCTGATGAGTGCTCTGCTCCTTGCCCTTCGTATCCGTGAGGCAATAGCATTACAATTCCGTTTTGATTGTTCCACTTATCTTCTCCACATGAGATGTATTGGTCAATCATAATTTGCGCTCCGTTAGAGAAATCCCCAAATTGTGCTTCCCAAATGGTTAAGGTATTTGGACTTGCTAATGCATATCCGTAATCAAAACCTAAAACACCATACTCTGAAAGTAAAGAGTTGTAAATATGAAACTTTCCTTTTGATCCTTCAAGGCTGTCAATTAAAGTTACCTCTTCCTCAGACTCTTCTACTTTAACAACGGCATGACGGTGCGAAAAAGTTCCGCGCTCTACGTCCTGACCAGAAATACGCACATCGTAACCTTCTTGTAGTAAAGATCCATAAGCAAGGTGCTCACCCATAGCCCAGTCTAGCTTATCGGTTTCGAAAAACATTGTTTTTCTATCGTTGATTAGCTTTTGAATCTTGCTAATAAACTTTTTGCCTTCAGGCAAGTTACAAACCGCATTGGCTACTTGAGTCAATCCTTCTTTTGTATAGGCGGTATCTACTTTTAAAAGCATCTTATCGTTAGATACTTGCTCAAATCCTTTCCATTCGTTTTGCATGAATGGCGTAATGATTGTCAAGTCTTTTTTACGAGACGCTTCTAAATTTTGATCTAAATTATCTTTGTATTCTTTCTCTAATGTTTTTACTAAACCAGCATCGATTACCCCTTCTGACAATAGTTTTTCAGCATAGATGTCTCTTGGATTTTGGTGCTTAGCAATTAGTTTATAAAGCACTGGCTGTGTAAAACGAGGTTCATCCCCTTCGTTATGACCGTATTTTCTATACCCTAAAAGATCGATAAATACGTCACGAGCAAATTTCATTCTGAAATCTAAAGCGAACTGCATAGCATGTACCACTGATTCCGCATCATCAGCATTAACGTGTAATACTGGCGACAAAGTTACCTTAGCCACATCAGTACAATAAGTCGAAGAACGAGCATCTAGGTAGTTAGTAGTAAAACCTACTTGGTTGTTGATTACAATATGGATTGTTCCACCTGTTTTGTAACCATCTAACTGTGCCATTTGTACTATTTCGTACAAGATTCCTTGACCAGCAATTGCAGCATCACCGTGAACCGCGATAGGTAATACTTTAGAGAAATCATCTCCAAAATGTTTGTCTTGTTTCGCTCTCGTGATTCCCTCAATTACAGCTCCTACTGTCTCTAAGTGAGAAGGGTTAGGCGCTAAATTGATATTTATTTTTTTTCCTGTGCTTGTGATTTTATCAGCTGTAAGTCCTAAATGGTATTTTACATCTCCATCAAAGTACTCTTTATCGTAATCTTTACCATCAAACTCTCCAAAAATATCTTGAGTTGATTTACCAAAAATATTAGCTAAAACATTCAAACGACCACGGTGTGCCATTCCCATTACGAATTGCTCTACTCCTTGTTCAGCAGCGCTTTCGATTAAGGTATGCAAAGCAGGTATGATTGACTCTCCACCTTCTAGTGAGAAACGTTTTTGACCAACATATTTAGTATGCAAGAAATTCTCAAAAGATACTGCCTCGTTTAATTTAGAAAGAATCGTTTTTTTCTTCTCTACTGAAAAAGCGGGTTGATTATCGTTTACTGTTAGTTTACTTTGAATCCATTGTACAATTTCAGGTTTCCTGATGTACATGTACTCGATACCTATGTGTTGACAGTAAATCGTATCCAAGTGTTTGATGATGTCCGCAAGTGAGCAAGGTGCAATACCAATAACTCTTGCAGCATCGAATACGGTACCTAGATCCGAAGATGAAAGTCCGAAATTCTCAATATCTAATGTTGGTGAAAACGCTCTTCTGTCTCGTACTGGGTTTGTTTTAGTAAACAAGTGACCACGAACACGGTAACCTTCAATTAATTTTAAGACATCAAATTCCTTTTGAAGTTTTGCCGAAACATCAGTGCTTTCAACTGCACCTGAAGCTACATTGGCTATATGAGTAACAGCATCTTGGCCGTTGTAAGATTCCTGTCCAAAGTCGAAACCTTGAAAGAAACTTCTCCAACTTGCTTCAACGCTATCTGGATTTTCAGTGTATTGATCGTATAATTGTGCAAAAAACTCTGTATGTGCTGCGTTTAAAAATGAAAACCTATCCATAATATTTAGTGAATATACTTTTTGTTAAAATAGTTTGGCAAAAGTACAATAATCCACTAAATTAGCCTTTATTTTAAGTTTCTTTTATATGTTAAAATGTTAAAAATCCAACAACTTATGAGTAAAAACAACTTTACTAGCTATTTAAAAGCAATTTTAATTGTTTTTATTTTATTTGTTTCGAATAATTTAACAGCCCAACAACGCACCTTTTCGTCTAATCCGGCAGCTGATTTTTGGAACAAAGTACAATTTGGAGGTGGTTTTGGCCTTAGCTTGGGTTCAGGTTACACCGATATCAGTATAGCACCCAGCGCCATATACAATTTCAATGAGTACGTATCCATGGGTGTTGGCCTACAATACACCTACGCAAGCCAACGAAATTTTTACACCTCTAACCTTTATGGTGGTAGCATCATTGCTCTTGTTAATCCCATTCCTGAAATTCAATTATCGGCAGAATTAGAACAATTGCGTGTAAATGTAAAAGGAACAGGTCAAAACGATTTCACTAATAACTTTTGGAATACTGGGCTATTCGTAGGTGCTGGTTACCGCACTAATAATGTAACTGTAGGATTACGTTACAATGTATTATACAAAGAGAATCAAGGAGCTTACAGTGATGCTTTCATGCCTTTTGTTCGCGTTTATTTTTAAGTCTTAGGAGCTTATCCCACTATCCATTACAAGCTTTAACCCTATAAAGCGGTTTTTGTAAGCAGCGATAGGAGCTTCTTTTAGTCGCTCAATCGCTACAACAATAACTCGCTTTTTATGCTCAAAGGCTTTTCATTACTATCGGGGCTATAGTACAAGTACACACAAAAAATCAATGTAATACGACCTAAGGATGATTGTAATCCTACCAAAAACACTTTTTAAAGCAATTAACAAACCGCAGAGTATTTATTGGTATTTATTTTTAAACCACACTTTTTGCCATTCTCTTTTCAAGATTAAAAAAGAAACTTGCTCGGACAGTAGCACAAGATCAGAACCATCGAGTTTTTTAACCTCTTCTTCAGCTACGTCAATGATGTAAATTAGATTTAAATATTCGGCGAATTTGTATTGGATCAGTCTGTATATTTTTTCGTGTAATTGTATGGTAAGTTCCTCGGGCTTGATGCTCATCGGGAAATCAATTCCTTCATTGGCCAGATTAAAATCTTTATTAATTTGAGCTATGAGTTTAGGATACAAAGACTCCTCTTGAGCCTCCTTAAACAACAAATCAGTATTTTTTGGGGCAATAAACATTGAAAAACATCTTTAAATTAAAATGACAACCCTGCTAATTATGCTTTTCGACCCATTAAATTATCGCCAAAAGCTCTTAAAACCTCTTTTTTGGCCGAATCTAAATTCATTTTGTCTAAAGTTTCAAACGCTTTAAAAGTGAAATCTTGTATGGCTTCTTGCGTTGCTTTAGAACCACCTGAGACATTGAATATTTCTTTTACTGCCGTAATCTTAGCATCAACATCAACTGCTGGGTTCGTAAACAATTGTTTCAACTCAGCGGCTTGTTCTGCTGTTGAAAACTCCATTGCTTTTAGGTACAAATAGGTTTTTTTATTCTCGATAATATCACCACCAACTTGTTTACCAAAGGTTTCAGGATCCCCAAAAGCATCTAAATAATCATCTTGCAATTGAAAAGCCAGTCCTAAATTCAATCCAAAATCATAAATCAACTTAGCGTTTTCCTTAGAACTCTGTGCAATAATGGCTCCCATTTTCATAGCAGCAGCTACTAGAACAGCCGTTTTGTATTCAATCATTTTTAAATACTCCGGGATCGTAACATCGTCTCTAGTTTCAAAGTCAACATCCCATTGCTGCCCTTCACAAACCTGTAAGGCAGTTTTACTAAATAGCTTAGCTAGTTTTCTGAAAATTTTGGGCTGGTAACTCTCAAAATATTGATAGGCTAAGATAAGCATGGCATCACCTGATAATATACCGGTATTCAAATCCCATTTTTCATGAACCGTAGTTTGACCACGACGCAAGGGAGCATCATCCATAATATCATCATGTACTAACGAAAAATTATGAAAAACTTCTACCGCAAGTGCTGCAGGCAACGCTTTTTTATAATCCGTCTCGAAGATTTCAGCAGTCATCAAAGTCAAAACGGGACGAATTCTTTTACCTCCCAATCCCAAAATATAATGAATAGGCTCATATAAATTCCGAGGCTCTTTCATATTGCTTTGGGACTCTAAATATTCTGAAACGTATTCTTGGTATTGATTTATGGTGTGCATGCGCTATTTTTTTGGCTAATTTACAGCATTCAAATCGCTTTACAAACTTCGAACTTATTGTAAATGTTAAATAAAACTTAAATACATTGGAAACTATTTTGGTATCCAAAGTTTCCTGCTTACCTTTGTACCCGAATTAGTAGTGAAAATCATCTATGCTATTGATTTTCAATTGGCAATAGTTTCAACAATCAGCAATCCCCATTATGACAACAACTTGGACCGTAGATTCGAATCAATCAGACGTTCTTATTAAAATGAGACATTCGATCATTGCATACATTGCTGGAACAGTTAATAAATTTAAAGGCAGTATAGACATCGCTGACAATCAAATCAAAGATGCAAACATTGAATTTTTATTGGATGTAAACAATACCGATAGTAAAGTTGAGTTAATAGATACGAGCATGAAACTGAATGACTTATTTGATATTCAACAATATCCTATAATTAGCTTTAAATCAACTTCTTTTCAAAAAGTAAATAGTGATATTAACTTTCTTAAAGGAAACCTTACCATAAAAAATATTACTAAAGTAGTGGAGCTTGATGCCGCTTTTTTAGGAATAAATAATTACGACGGTGTCAATAAAGCGGCCTTTGAAGTAGTTGGTCAAATCAATCGAAAAGATTTTGGTTTAACCTACAATACCTTTGCGCAGGCTGGCGGAATCGCCGTAGGCCAACACATTAAGTTAATCGCTAATTTGGAGTTTACTACCTGATTACACCAACATTAAACTAACGTTAAATTTAAAAGAAAAAAGAGGGGAAACTTTTAACGTATTCTAAGTTCCTATTATATTTGCCTCGTAAAAAACACTATTACAACCACAAAAAAGGGTTTTATCATAAAATGAAAGAGAAAATAATATCAAAAGCGAAAGACATGTTCATAAGCCTAGGCTTTAAGAGCATTACGATGGACGATATTGCCGGTGAAATGTGTATTTCAAAAAAGACAATCTATAAGTATTTTGCCAATAAGGAAATACTTGTCGAGGAAAGCACAAAATTAGTCCATTTGCAAGTGCAAGAAACCATGCAAAATATTACTGCAAAGAACTTTAATGCCATTGAAGAAAACTTTGAAATAAAGAGAACTTTTAAAGAAATTTTCAAATCAGCAGATAGCTCTCCTATTTTTCAACTAAAAAAACATTATCCAGAGATCTACGGAAAAGCAATAGAAGGTCAAATTAGTATTTGTCAACATTTTTTTAGACAAAATATCGAAAAAGGGATTACACAAGGATTGTATCGCAGTAACATCAACATCGAAAACTACATAACGTTTTACTATACTTTGATTTTTAGTATCAACGAAACGATTAGCTCAGAGCGTGAAGCGTATAAAATGGAAACAGAAGCATTAGAATACCATACTAGAGCCATGGCTACAGCAGCAGGCTTAACCGAATTAGAAAAAAACTTATCAAATCTCAATTAAAATGAACAGAATAATCATAATTGCGCTCGTTTTACTTACCGCTGCAGGTAAAGCACAAGAGACACAATCGCTTACCCTAAAGGATGCGATTAAATATGCTTTAGAAAATAAAGCAGAAGCGAAGAAAGCAAAACTCAAAATAG
>NZ_JAQWTM010000431.1 GCF_029242675.1 Flavobacterium sp. | reverse complement strand
GGTGTTTAAAGAGTTGATTATCATTTCGTAGGAAAGCAAAAGTGCTATTCAATAATCTTTTGTAAATCGTATGGTATCGAAATGTTATAAAGCTGCAGTAAAAGCACAAACGCAGTAGGGTAGGGCTACTTGCTAAAAAGGGAGTATTGAATAACGAACTGTTGGTAGAATGATAATCCTACTACTTTTAGTTGGAAACTGTGTCAAAGCTGAAAACAGTTACGGTTTTTGTGTAAACAAAAAAAAAGCACTCGGTTAAGAGTGCTTTGAAGTTTTAAATCTAGTCTTGGTTGGTTGTTTTTCTCCAAGTAAAAGAATTTAAGATATGTCTTTTAGCAAAACGCCCTGGTGAATCAGCGTTAACCATTTTCACGTAAGTTGCTTTAGGAACACTAATGTATTCGTAAACACTTCCGTTAGAAAAGTTTATAATTAATCTACCTTCAACAAATTTATAATCAGTAATGGTTGCAGTACTAATTGTCTCCGTATATTCCGGTAAATTTTGTTTGATCGTTTCAGGATTGATGCTAACTAAAAAATGGTAAGCTTCAATAATTTTTTTACTGTTTTCTTCAGCAGCTTTTAAACCAGCTTCGTCACCTTGAAATTTATCAGGATGCGATTCTTTCATCGCATTGCGATAAATGGTTTTTAAATCTTTTAATTCTGCAGTTTTGTCTACGTTCAGCAGTTTGCGGTATTCAACTATTTTTTTCATAAATAAGGTAACTACTTGTCTTTTAATTAGAAAATTATTCTACTAATTTTAAAAAACAACAATTTTTTGCAAAGGTACACTTTTTTTTAAGCTTTTAGTTGGTCGTTAAAAAAAAAAATGGAAAATCATAATTTTAACCCTACAGCTTAGCTATTAAGAGGGGTTATTGCTGTGGTTTATGATTTGCTTTGTCAAAGTTTTTAGACTTTTTAGGATACTTGTTGTGGCTAATATCGCTTGGATTTTCAATGACAGATTTAATTGTTACTAAATCGCCTAAAACGTGTTTTGCTACAACCATCTTATAATCTAAAAGATAAACACCACAAAAAAAGTTGTTGTTTTCATCTTTCTCGATTATTCCGGTATAAACTCCTTTTTGTAACATTTTTTCGTCTGAAGTTTTTGTCATGATTTTTATTTTTGAGATTAAAACGGCAAAGTTAGTCATTTATTCGTTGTTTTCTATTTTCTATAATCTGATTATATTTGTGCATGGAAAAAAATATAAAACCTGCACCTAATGCTTTTAAGAATACTTTTTGTGTTTTTGAAGAAGTTGACAGTAGTAGAATTACAGGTCTAAAAGCGCAATTTACTAGCAAGGCAGGTAGTACCTATTATTATACGGACAAAGGAATGTATCGTTTGTCACACCATTGGGGACGTTTGGCTAATAGCAAATGGAGATTGATTGCTTTGGATATTCCGTCAGCCTCTAAAACCAAGTTAGGCTTTGCTCTTTGGGAGTCATTTTATCCTGATAATGCTATTGAAAAACTGTACTATTTAGCTGTAGATTATGAAAACCGAACTGTTACTTACGAGCATAAGAACAACCCAAAATTTGATCAAAAGGCAATTGTAAGAACTAGTTTTGAAACGACTAAGAAAATTAAGCAAATTCGAAATTTATTTGAACTAACCTCCTGGGCCAAGCATTATAACTATGAAGATTTAGATGTGCTACGTAAAACGATCATCGATCAATTAATTGTTACCGAGAGAAGCTTGGAAGAAATTAAAAGTAGTTTGCCAACTTAATTAAAATCAGCGATTAACCTAAGATCATCAATCGTAATTGGTTTTGACATATATCCCACAATATTCGGATTATTTTTAGCTTTTAATTTGTCTTCTATTGCAATTGAGGAACTCGAAATATAGATGATAAGGCGCTGTGGTATGCTCTCTTTAATTAAAGCTATTTCTTCCATAAAGCCCCAACCGTCCATTACTGGCATTTCGATATCAAGCAATAAAATATCTGGTAGTGTGTCTTTATTCGAAATCGCATCTTTCAAAGCATTGATAGCTTCTTTTCCGTTAGAAAAAGTTGTTGTAGCACTGAAAATAGCCGATTTATCGATTATTTTTTTAATTATGGTCTTATAAATTAGATCGTCATCTACGACCCATATTTTCTTTTGGTTCATGCTAGTTGAATTTTAAAAGTGGTTCCTTCTCCTAATGTGCTTTCCACGGTCACAGTACCTCCCATGGCTTCGATTTGGTTTTTGGTTATAAATAATCCAATACCTTTTGAATCCACGTTGTCTGTGAATGTTTTATACATACCAAATATTTTATTTCCATTGCGATTTAGGTCAATACCAATTCCGTTGTCACGAATAGTGATATACTTTTTCCCATCTTCACAGGAGTACGTTATGTTTACTTCACTTTGACGGTTTTTATCACAATATCGAACAGCATTTGAGATCATATTATACAGTATGCTTTCTAAATAAGCAGGGTTGTATTGAATTTCAATATCTTCAGAAACATTGGAAATAATAGCTATTTTATTAGTTCTTATTTCGTTGCTTAACACGGTTAATGTGTTGTCTAAATAAGGTTTAAGCTTTATACTCTCAACTAGTAAATTTAAGTTAGTTTGTATATTAACTACTTCGTTTAAGTTGTAAAGCGTGTCGTTGAGTGCATTACTTACTTGTTTTAGCAGCTCAATTAGTTCGTCTTTTTCCTCTGTTGTTTCTGCATGCTGAATTAAATCTGTCAACGAGGTGATGTTACTTGTATGAGAGCGCAAGTTGTGCGAAACAATATATGAAAAATTAAGCAAACGTTTATTTTGTTCACTTACAAGATTAAACGAGCTTTTTAAATAACTTTCGATTTCCTTTGTTTTGGTAATATCGATCATAATACCTCTTAAATTTTGTAATTTCCCGTTGGCATCGAAATTAAGGTTGACGATATCCCTGAGCCAAATTATACTACCATTTTTAGCAATCATACGGTATTCAAAATCATGATCCATGTTGGCGGCTGTTTGAGCCGTACAAAAACTTAGCACAAAATCTTTGTCTTCTTTATAAATGTGATCTACCCAAAACGTTTTTGATGAAAGCCATTCTTCGCTTGTGTAGCCTAAAATTGCTTCTACTTTTTTACTGATAAAAGTAAAGTTTACATTTGCATCTGTTTCCCAAACGATCCCATCAATAGTATTTATTAAAGATTGTACTTTTTGTTGAGAATTACTTATTTCCTTCTCAGCATTCTTGCGCTCAGTAACGTCTTCAGTGGTTACAATGGTTTTTTCTAAACTGTTTTCATACCCTCCAATCACATTCCATTTATAGGTAATGTAACGTAAGGTATTGCTTTTATCAATGATACTGGTGTCTATTTCAAACCTTTGTTTGTTTGTTGCGATTGCAACTAATAATTTTATAAAATGATCTGATTCAATTGTGTTTAGGTTGTTCTTTCTAAATTCAATTAATTGTTCTTTAGATTCAACTTGATTAAGAGTTAGACAAGCCTTGTTTACGTGATTTATTTTGATCAGATTTCTTATTTTGTCGAGGATTAACGAGTGGTTGGATAAGAATATCGTAATATCATCCTCCGATTTATTAATAAGTCCTAGCAATTGCAATTCGATTTTTACATTCGAGTAATCTTCTTCTTTTATAGGCAAGGGAGAATCGTCAAAAAGTGCTTTGAAATGATTTTCGTTTCTTTTGATTGTATTTTCATTTGCTTTTCTAGCGGTAATGTTTTCGATAATTGCAATTACACTAATTTGTTTTTTATCCTGGTTTAAAAGAGGAGTGACATTTAAATTTCCCCAAACAATATTTCCATCTTTCGATAAGTATCTTTTTTCCAAGGTATAGGCATCAATTTCACCTTCTTTTAATTTTTTTACATTCTTGACATCTTCAGTGAGGTCATCTATGTGAGTGATAGCTTGAAATGTGTTTGATTTCATTTCTTCTTGAGTGTATCCAAGCATTTTGCAGAAGTAGCTGTTAACTTCAATAAATCGACCAGTTTTAATATCTACATTAGCTATACCTACTGCTGCTTGATCAAAAATAGTTTTAAATTTAATTTCGTTATCTCTAATATTCAAGGCTTGTTCTTCTACTAATATTTTTAACTGCGTAGCTCGATTTAAAAGTAAAATAGTAAGCATTGCAAATACTAGCGCTAGAAGCAGTCCTAAAAATAGGCTAACAACTAAATTAATTAGCAAACGATTCATTTGTTTATCAATTAAATAGATATTCCATTGTCCCTCAGGAATACTCCTTTTTACAAAATTATCATCTGTGAATTTGGTTTTTTGAAGCACAAAAAGATCTGTTTTACCTGTGCGATAATTTTTCTTAGATAATTGAAATTCATATTTTGTAGTATCAATAATGTTTACCCCAGCGGCAATAAAAAATTTATCTAACTTAATTATTACAGCTGAAAAACCCCAAAATTTTCCTTTAATGTAAACCGGTAATCTACCTACGATAGCTCTGCCGCCTTGTCTTAGAACAAGAGGTCCTGAAAAAACCATTTTATTGAATTTCATGGATTTTAGCGCATCTTCCTTTAGGTCCACTGTTTCAAGAATGTTTAAATTCATGGCAGCTTCATTTCCTTTAACAGGGAAAGTGTATTTGATTATTCCGTTTGGAACAAGTTGTACAGCACTTAAATTGGCATTTGAATTCAATAATTTTTGGGCTATTCCTTCAAAATCCTCAGGTACGCCGTCATCGCCTATAGTGAGAGCAAGCGTTAATGTACTTATATACGCATTTTTTAAAGATTGCTCAATATTTTGATAGATAACCTCTAGTGTATTAGCTCTTTTGGCTTTTTTTATTTCTTTTTCAATAGTAAATTGTTTCACTGCCATTAAAGAAAAAGTGGTCGCAAGCACTACAAATACAATTAATCCTGCAAACTTAGGATTAACGATGTACTAATTTAGGATTATGGACCATTTAGTTTTTACCTTCATCAATTGAAAAGTTTGTGGTTTGCGTTATTGTTCTTACCAAAATAAAGGTAAGAAAATAATTTAAGATAGGATTCAGTTTTGCAAAAAATATACTAAATGATTGTACTATTTAGATATTTATAAATATTTGGCATTGATTACTACTAATCCTATATTCATTTTCTGTAAAATAGTTTACTATAGTCATTTGTAGAATCTGCGCCCTATTTGTTACTATTGTTGGATAAAAAAAACGAACTTTGCATCAAATTATGTGCATATAACTGCTGCCTTTTCGAGGTGGCTTAAAAATGCCAATAAAGTACCGCAGTATGAGTAGAAATAATGAAAGAAATATAAAGAAGCACAATGATAAACTGCACAAGGCACAAGACAAAGCCAAGCAGGCAGAAAGAGTCCGAAAGGAAAAACTTAAAGAAATTGTGAAAAAATTTAATGAGACCAAATCTTCAGATCAATAAATAAACCAGCTATGAAGCAAGTGGATAACTACGCCTTACTTAAGGCCAATGTACAAGAAATCATTGATTTGATTGTTGCCAAGGATGCAACAGAAGCTACTGCTAAACTAGCGGAGGTGAGCGAACAATTGGATGATATTTTAGATCATTCGGATGATGATGATGATTTAGTAGAGCTGAGTAAGTACCAAGTTTTACTCAATCAATTGCATCAAAAAATTGTTGCTTTAAACGGTTAATTCCAACTATATGACAACTCCTTGTTATTGCGGATCAGGCGTTTCTTTTGATTTATGCTGCCAACCCTATATTTCAGGACAGGCAGCGGCACCTACTGCCGAGAAATTGATGCGCTCTCGATACAGCGCGTATGCTACCCACCAAGCTGATTACCTTGTTGCCACTACTGATAAGTCAGCACGAACAAGCAATTTAAAACAAGATTCATTGCAATGGGCTATTGCGAACCAATGGCAAAAATTAGAAGTTTTGACTGCAACTACTACCGTTGTAGAATTCAAAGCCTATTATATCGAT
>NZ_JAQWTM010000423.1 GCF_029242675.1 Flavobacterium sp. | reverse complement strand
AATCCTGCAATTTCTTTGGGTGCATATGATTGAGTTTGAAAAGTCAAAATCATTTTATTATTTCCAAAGAGGTTACTATTAAAACCTTGTATGCCATTTTCTCCATTAATATTTAGTTGGTCTCCTTGTGAATTTTGACGGTTAATACCCAAAAGGATTTGCGGTTTGATAAATTGTCTGAATTTCCAATTCCCTAAGTCAAACAGATTGGTAAAGTAATTGGCTTGAAAAGAAAAGGTAGTTTGCTCCGTTTTGCCATCCTTAAAATAGGTTCCTAATTCAAAGTTTGAACTCAAAAAACCCCATTTATGGAAAGTTCCAAAAGAAAATTGAGAACCAATATAGGGTCTCCAATGGTTGTTTTTTAATTGATATCCTGTAGTTATCCCGTAAATACTTCCTATCGGGACATCTTCAACTATTCCATTTCTAAAAATATAACGGTCTTGTACAAATTCCCTACTGTTAAGTCCAACCCCCATTAAAAATAATTTTTCCGAGGAATAAAAATTTATTGGATCTAGTTCTGCGGTAGGGCTTTCATTATATTTTATATTTAAGTAACGACCAGTAAGTATTAAATTAGTGGTATTGGCTCCTTCATAATTTCCTTTAATCACATTAAAAGCTTTCCCTAGCCAAATATCATGCGTACTGAATTTGAAATTTTGTATTTCATATTCTTTAATGGTATTAATTAAACTATCTCGTTTAAATTGTTGCCCAATGGTTATACCGCCAGCCCATTTGGTCACAGGAGAATAAAAAGGGCGCTCTATTGCGACGCTTTTACTGTAGTAATTATCAAGATCAATGGCATATTGAGCAGTTGTTCTAATAAAACTATTTTTAAAATTGGGAATTGAATAGGCGATGTCGTTTGCATTTTTGCCATCACTAAAGCGATTATTGAATTTATAATCAAGTTGATGGCCGTATCCAAAAATATTTCGATCCCTAAATCCTATTCCAACTCTAGCACTCGAGACAGAAAATCTAGGAATGGAGCTCCAAGTATCCAATACTCGGATAAAAACATCTACTGAATCAGATTCAGGAGCCACTAATTTTTCAGTGATAGTGACTCTATTTACAAAGTTTTGCGCTCTAATGATACGCTCCGTTTCTTTTATTTTAAATAGATCGTAAACGCTATTTTCCTTAAATAACAAAAAGTTTCTTATGGCAAATACTTTAGTTTTTAAGTGAAATTTATTACCAGTCCGTTCTCCCCAATTTCTAGGGCCAGCTGTACTATCAGAGTCAGAATAGCCAAAAGGATCAAGAGTTACTATTTGTATTTTTCGGATTATTTTACCGTCAGCATTTAAGTGGGGTTTGGGTTCCACTATTTTTTCGCTTTTTGTTGTTGCCGAAGCGCGGAAAATTAATCCGTGTAAAAACTTGGTGTATTTATGTTTGGTTGAAAATTGCTTGATGTTATTGTACATGACAACGGTATCTTTCTCGGTTTTCTTAGTTTGCGAAAAAGATAATTGCATTGCCAAAAGAGCTAGAAAAACAGTAATTTTCATTTCTGTTGAAATTTAAAAAAATGGTGAGCTCAGAAATTGAAACTTTTTACATCTACAAATTACAAAATCAGTGTGGTAAAGATAACAAATACAGCTACTACCATTAATCAACAGTTGGAATAATTATATCTTCATTGTCCCCTGTACTGTTAGATTCACTACCTCCTTTTTTTGTTTTTTCCTTTGTTTTAGTTTTCCAAATAAAGGTTTTAGGCACGTCATCTCCCATTAAATAGCCCCAAGCTTCTAGGTTTTCGGTCTTGTCAAATATTATTTTTAAAATAGCTAAAATTGGTATTGCCAAAAACATTCCGGCTATTCCGGCTAGTGCTCCGCCAATTATAATTCCAACAATAGATACTAGGGCGTTAATTTGAACTTTTGAACTGATAATTAATGGTACAAGTATGTTATTATCAATTAGCTGCACAACTCCATTTACAACAAGGATCCCAACAATTATAGAGATATCAGGTGTGGCAGTCAAGGAGGCGATTATTGTTAAAACACCCGCTACAATGATTCCGATATAAGGTATTAAATTTAAAATACCTGTTAATATGCCCAGCAAAATAAAGTATTTGATCCCGAGGAGGTAGAGACCTGCTCCCGTCAAGATGGCAACGAAGATCATTTCGATAATCAAACCAGCGATATAGCTTTGTACAGACGCTTTTATTTGACTTAGGATTTCGCGTAATTGAGCATGGTATTCCTTTTTAAAAAGCTTCACCAAAAACATGATAAAGTGGGTGCGGTAAAGTAAAATTAAAAAAGTATAGATAGGAATTAAAGTCAAATCGATAAGAGTTCCTGATACCGATATCAAGGTAGTTCCTATGGTTTCTTTTCCTTTTTTCACTGAATCTTCGGCCACATCATTTATGTACTTGCGTTGTTCCCAAAGACTGATGTTAAAGTTGGTTCGGATTTGCTTCTGAATATCGGTAATGAAAATATTCGCATTTTTATTTATTTTATCAAAATCAGTTGCTATATCGCTGATTTGATAGGCTAATACAGCTAAAATGGCTAGAAAGAAACAGATAAAAATAATAACTGTAATAGAAACCGATAAAGTGTGCGGTAAACGAAGTTTTTTATTTAAAAAAAGATCAATTGGTAGTAATAAAACAGCGAATAAAAACGACATGAGTATAGGCGTCAAAATCGTTTGGCCCATATAGAAAATAAAAGTAATACCAATTAAACTAATTAAAGTACATGTTAATCTAAAATAGAAGGGATATTTTATAGAATGACTCATATTGTTTTAGTTTAAATTGGTTACGGTTTGTTTAATTAACTTATTTAGGTAGGCAAAAATGAATTTAATTTACAACTTAATTATTATAGCTTAGCTTTTAAATTTTATATAATTATCATTTCAATGATTAAAAATGATTTTAGTCTATCGCTTTGATTCTTTATTGGACTAGTTGGCTGTACTTAGTTGAGGCCACTAACTCATTGTTTTATTATGGAAATTCCTTTTTGAAAAAGTAAATTATTGGGGTAAACAATCATTTCGCCATCTGCGGTTATCAATGATACATGGAACGCACGGATATCATCGATTTCAGCAGTAATAGGAAAATCCTTATCGTGAATTTTGATTATGTCTCCAATTTTAAACGGAAAAGAAAAAAACAAAATCACGCCTGAAGTAATATTACTTAAAATGGACCATTGTGCAAACATGGCAACTCCAACAACAGTAGTAACGGAGGAGACGGCAATAAATATATCCTTTGGATGTACTCCCCAAATGATTATTAAGGCTATTAGTCCCAAAATATGAGTTAATAAATGAAGGTATTTTATAACCAGATTTGTGCGGTGTTCTAATCTTATGGTAGTTTTCGCAAATCGTTTTACTAGTTTGGTTGTTATTATTCGCAAGCAAATTATTACTAGGAGTAAGATGGCAGAGGCTATTAATTCCTTAGTGAAATCATTTATGAAACTCATATTTAAATTGTTTTAGGGTAGCTTATTCAAATATTCATATACTTTATCGACTGGTAATCCCATTACATTGGGGTACGATCCTTCAATTTTAGCAACCCCTATGAAACCAATCCATTCCTGAATACCATAAGCTCCTGCTTTGTCAAAGGGTTTGTATTTTTCGATATAATAGGTAATCGCTTCTTGGCTTAAAACATTAAATGTAACGGTGGTAACCTCAAAAATAACATCTGTTTTATAGTTGCTTTTAAAACATACAGAGGTTATTACTTCGTGTGTGGAATTAGATAGTGAAGTTAAGATAGCAAATGCATCTTCCTTGTCCTTCGGTTTACCTAGAGCATTGCCCTTATGCCACACTATGGTGTCGCTAGTGATTAAAAGTTCATTATCAGCCAGCGTTCCATCAAAAGCGTTTGATTTTAAAACAGCTAGATAATTAGTAATTGCTTCTCGCTGTAATTCTGGTGGATATATTTCTTCGATTTCTTTCAATCGGATTTCAAAATCCAAATCTAGGTCTTTAAAAAATTGTTGGCGTCTAGGAGAACCCGAAGCCAATATTAGTTTGTAATTTTTAAGTTTATCGTGTAGCATTGTATTCTATATTTAAAGTGATGATAACAATGGATACAATCCCGAAGAATAAAATCCATTTTAAAAGGCTACTTAAAGCGGTAAAGTCTGTTTTTGTTTCAGCTTTAAATGTTTTTACACTAAAGTACATTAATGGCGCTAAAACGAAAATAAAAGTATAAGCTGTGGCGATGAATAATCCATTAGTTACAAAATAGGTATTTACGTAAAAAAACAGAACCATGATTGGAATTAAGCTTAAAGCAAAAACTAATTTGGTAGTTTTTCCAGCGCCAATTAGCACTGCTAGTGTTCTTATTCCTTGCTGATTATCGCCTTTTACATCCTCTAAATCTTTAATCATTTCACGTAGCAAATTAATCATAAAAGCAAAAATAGAATAATCTACAAGTACAGAAAACAAGTTAGCCATTCCGCTCTGATTTTCAATTGAAGTGGCAGGATAGATATCAAAAACTCCTATAATAATAACACTCATAGAAAGTACTAGTGCTACTATTATGTTGCCAATAACTGCCATTTGTTTCAAGCTAGTAGCGTAAATATATAAGGTAGCCGCAATTAAAATAAATACGGTTGCAAAACTAGGTTTCATGATCACATTAGATAAATAAAATCCAATACAAACTCCGGTAATATTTAAACCTGCATAAATAGAGTAGGCGCTATTTTCGCTAATACTTTTACCAACAATTACTTTTTCGGGTTTGTTTATCTTGTCTGTATCTTGATCAAATATGTCGTTAATGACATATCCAGCAGCGGCAATTAAAACGGTGCTTAAAACGAGTAAAGCATATTGAAAATTTGTTAACGCTAATGGAATGTGTCGTAATAGGACAAAATCCACACGGAAAAGCAGCTGCATAAAAGCAAGCATCAATAGGTTTTTGTACCTTATTAGATTGAGGAATTTCATACGGAGTTTAGAGTTTAAATGTGTACTTAATCCAATTTTCCATTAAAGGATTCCATCCATTTACCTTGTACTTTCATGACTTGTTCTATCACATCGCGAACAGCACCTTTACCGCCATTTTTGTGTGAAATATATTTGGAAATCCCTTTGATCTCCGGACAAGCATCCTGCGGACAAGTAGGTAATCCTACTAGTTTCATCACATGATAATCGGGGATATCGTCACCCATGTACAATACTTGCTCGGGCTTAATACCATACACATCCGTATATTCATCAAAGGTGTCGACTTTATTTGGAGATCCTAAGTGAATATCTGTAATGCCAAGGTTTCTTAAACGAACCCGTACGCCCTCATTACTTCCTCCTGAAATAATACATACATTATAACCACTATCTACGGCTGCCTTCATAGCATAGCCGTCTTTAATATTCATGGTACGGTGCATTTCTCCTTCGTTACTAATAAAAACCGAACCATCAGTAAGAACACCATCCACATCAAAAATAAAGGTGGTAATCTCGTTCATTATTTCTTTATAACTCTTTGCCATTGTTTTGTATTGCTTGTGTTAGTATTTTATAAATGTGTAAGTGTTCCTCATTAGAAAGGAAATCTTGGTGAGTCGCAATTGTTTTTTCATCCTGTCGAATTGCAGGGCCTGTTTGTGCTTGACTAGGTGTCAAAGATGCTATTTTTTGCGCAGTTTCATTGATTAAAGGATGTAAAATGGCAAACGGAATTTGGTTTTCATCACAAATCGATTTTCCTATTTGGTACAGGTGATTCGTAAAATTATTAACGAAAACAGCGGCTACATGCAAAGCTCTTCGCTGTTGTGAATTGATAGCGAATACTTTGGGCGAAATTAATTTAGCTAACGCATCGATAAGTTGGTAATCTGTTGCGTTCTCGGCCTCAAGGCAAATGGGAATCGTGGTAAAATCGACTGCTTTGTTTTTTGTAAATGACTGCAGTGGGTAAAAAACTCCTTTTCTATTAGTATCTGCTATGACATCCACGCTAACGCTCCCTGAGGTATGAACCACGAGTCTGTTTTTAAACGGGAGTTGCTGTGCGACCGAAGCGATGGCATCATCCGAAACAGCTATAATATAGATATCTGCTTCCTTTAAGTCATTTATACTTGTAGTAATTTGGTCTTGTTCAACTAAGTGAGTAACAGTTTCTTTTTTTCTTGAATAGACCTCTACCAATTCGAGTTTAGCACCCGCTTTTTGAACTGCCTTAAATGCGCTTATCAAGTGTTGCGCAACATTTCCTGAGCCTATAATACTTACTTTAATCATGAAGCAAAATTAACAAAAAAAAATGGAGTAGGGTCCCGAAAAACTAGCGGCATTAAATAAGTAGTTTGGCTACTGCTAATGAATGATCTAGTGTTTTAATCCAATAGCCCTTTTTGGTGCAAAAAATCGAATATTAATTGATCTACTGCTGAGATTTTGTCTTTGTCGGCTGATGTAAGCCAAATCATTTCTTCAATTTCGGAGCTAGGATTTAAAATCCCACTATATTGTGCGGTGTAACAGGTCATTTTTACAGATACATTCGTCTCGTGCCCATGTGCATGCGCTTCAAAAACACCGACAAAATCTAAACTTTGAGTGTCTAAATCTACGGACAGTTCTTCTTTGATTTCCCTGGTCAGTGCTTGTGAATCGGTTTCAGTGCCTTCGCGCTTCCCACCAGGAATATAGTATTTGTCTTTCCCGAAGGATCGGGTAGAAAGAATTTTTTTATTTTGAATTTCGATCCAAGCTAATTTATCTATTTGTGGCATTTTTATTTTACTCCAAAGGGTTTTATACTAAGATCAATTAACCAGTTCTCGCCATATTTTGCAGTTAAATAGTTGGCAATAATTTGGTTATTTTCAGTTGTTTTTTTAACCGTAATCGGGTCAAGAACACAATTTTCTCTTTTGATGCTGATACCATATTCTTCTTGAAAAGCAATATACTCCGCTGGAATAGCATTGTCAAGACCATGTGTAATAAAATGTACTTGTCCTTCCGCTATGAGCTGTTCTATTTGTTCACTGCTTAGCTTTTGAGCATTGCTTAGTAATTTTGAAGGCGCAATTGTAGTGCTAACTAGCTTCTTCTTTTCTGTTTTCTCAAAAAGTTTAACTGTTATTGTATTTTTTCGCTCATTGATCGTTACGGGGTAAAAAGTATAAGTTTCAAAATCAGCAGAGTAGAAGGAGAAGATGTATTTGCCTTTTTCAGGTAGCGTAATTTTAAAACTATCTAAAGTGTTGATTTCCATTTTTTTGTTGGCTTCAGAAATGTAAAACGCACCGCTATTAAAAGCTTTTTCGGTAGTGTTTTCAAAAACTACTGTTGCAATAATTTCTTTAGTAGCAGCTTTAAGTACGGTTATTGGTAGAGAGAGCAGGAGGATTAGCGCTAGTTTTTTCATAATAGTGTGTTGTAATGGTTTCGACTGTGTAGCTAAAATAGTATTTTAAACGATAACTCGAGTGTAATTATTGTTTTTTTATGAATTGGAGTACTAGTTATACGGCAATTTCGCGTGAGGGGTAGCAGCGGCATCTCCCGCTTTATAAAACAAGGCGGTAGCTGTAGTTTTATTAGCGGGAATATAGCGAATGACCCGACCTTTTCTTGGTAATTTCACCAAGAAAAGGGCACGCCCTAAAAACAAGATTTCCGACCCTTTAATTGGCTTAATTTTGGTTTAAATTAACAATTGTGTCGCAATTATAGTCAACATTTTTAAGTACTTTTGTGTCACTTTTAAAAAATATAATTCCTTACAAATGGATAAAAAAATACTGTCCTTTTTATTTTCTACACGCCTAATGGCGGTTCTCTTTTTAGGTTTTGCAATTGCAATGGGTGTAGGTACCTTTATAGAAAGTAAATACAATACGGATACGGCGAGAATAATGATTTACAACGCTTGGTGGTTTGAGGCTATTATGGGCGTTTTTGTTATTAATTTTATTGGAAATATTAAGCGTTACCAGCTGTTGAAAAAAGAAAAATGGGCTACTTTATTGCTGCATTTATCTTGGATTTTTATCATTTCAGGTGCTTTTGTGACCCGTTACATTAGTTACGAAGGGATGATGCCTATTCGTGAAGGAGCTGCTGAGAACCAATTTTACTCCGATAAGACATTTTTGACTTTGTTTGTAGATGGCGAATATAAAGGCGAAATGAAACGCAGGGTTTTTGAAAAACCAGTGTTACTTTCTCCGGTGACAAATAATGATTTTAGAATCGCAGATAAATTTGCTGACACTCCATTTGAAGTAGAGTACAAGAACTACATCATGGGCGCTAAGGAAATTGTGAAGCCAGATCCTAAAGGAATTTTATATTTCAAATTAGTAGAAGCTGGTGATGGAGGTCGTGAGGAACATTTCTTGAAAGAGGGCGAAGTTCAAAATATTCATAATGTACTTTTTGCATTGAATAAATTTACGGATGGTGCCATTAACATTACGATTGATGGTGATAAGAGTACCATTCAAACACCATTTGAAGGGAATTTTATGCGTATGGCTGATAAGCTAGAAGGTGCAGTTCAAAAAGATATAGTGCAGCCCTTGATGATGCGCTCTTT
>NZ_JAQWTM010000416.1 GCF_029242675.1 Flavobacterium sp. | reverse complement strand
ATTTAATTGCTACTATTTCACTAGAAGCTTTTGACGGAAGGATAGAACCATTTAATGAAGCAATCCATTTTATTCGTCCTCATAAAGGCCAAATTGTAACTGCAAAGCGAATCAAGGGTTTTTTAGAGGGAAGCCAAATCATCACTCAAGAGAAAATACATGTACAAGATCCTTATTCTTTTAGATGTGTACCGCAAGTGCATGGTGCCTCAAAAGATGCACTGGAGTATGGTCATAAAGTGTTTAAAACCGAGATTAATTCAGTAACTGATAATCCAAATATTTTTGTTGACAGTGATGAAATCATCTCGGGCGGCAACTTTCACGGCCAACCATTGGCTTTAGCCTTGGATTTCATAGGCATTGCCTTGGCTGAATTGGGTAGCATTTCTGAAAGGCGTACCTATCAATTAATCTCAGGATCACGTAATCTTCCTGCGTTTTTAGTTGATAATCCTGGCTTGAATAGCGGTTTAATGATTCCGCAATATACCGCTGCAAGTATTGCTAGTCAAAATAAGCAGTTGGCAACTCCTGCAAGTGTAGATAGTATTGTTTCAAGTAATGGGCAAGAAGATCATGTAAGTATGGGTGCCAATGCAGCGACAAAAACTTTACGGATTTTGGAAAATTTGGAACGTATTTTATCCATTGAACTATTGACTGCCTCTCAAGCCATTGCTTATAGAAGGCCATTGCTTAGCAGTCCTGTAATAGAAAACTTTCTAAAAGCATATATAAATGAAGTTCCCTTCGTAAATGAAGACCGCATATTGCACTACGATATCAAGAAAACAGTTGCTTTTTTAGGTAGTTTCACCATTGACCAAGATTTGTTAACAATGGCTTAACATTGCAAATTATTAATGAAGTAATTTTGTAACCTTAAAATAGATAAAATGTCAATAAATAGTTTATTCCAATTTTTAGTTCCTAAGGACAAAAAGTTTTTTCCACTTTTCGAAGAGGCGTCAAGTAATTTAATTGAATTAGCTTCTAATTTGCATGAGGCAGTAAATCTCCCTTTGAAAGAGAGAGAAGTGTTGTTTTCTAAAATTGATACTTTAGAACAAAAAGGAGAGGATATTACCCGTCAAACTAATCTTGAATTGAGTAGAAATTTTATTACTCCATTTGATAGAGAAGATATTCACTCTTTAATTACTAGTATTGATAACGTAGCGGATCGTTTGCACGGTGCTTCAAGTATTATGCGTTTGTACCAAGTAGACAAAATTACAAAGTCAATTCGTAAGTTAACAGAAATCAATCTTGAAGCGTGTCAAAATATTGAGTTGGCGGTAAAAGAGCTGAGTAACTTGAAAAACATGAGCGTTATCAAAGATGCATGTGCTAGAATTAATAAGCTAGAGAACAAATCAGATAATGTATATAATAAAGCAGTTTTTGAAATTTTTGAAAACGAAACAGATGCTAAAAATATAATTAAGTACAAAGAGGTTTTATCTGTTTTAGAATCAGCTACAGACAAATGTAAAAGTGTTGCAAGTATTCTAGAGTCGATCTCTGTAAAACACTCTTAAATTTAATTTATTTCAATCTGAAGATCTAGTTTATGACGTTACTTATAATTATTATAGTATTAGCCTTAATTTTTGATTACATTAATGGTTTTCATGATGCTGCTAATGCTATAGCTACGGTTGTTGCTACTAAAGTATTAACTCCTTTTCAAGCCGTTCTTTGGGCAGCTTTTTTTAATTTTCTTGCCTACTGGGTATTTGGTTTTGGTGTTGCTGATACCGTTGCTAAAACGGCAAATACTATGGAGATCAATCTTGTAGTTATTTTAGCAGGTGTTATAGCCGCTATTTGTTGGAATTTATTAACCTGGTGGTTAGGAATTCCTTCAAGTTCATCCCACACATTAATTGGTGGATTTGCAGGTGCAGCAGTTGCTCATGCGATTGCAGTGCATGGCTTTTCAGGCTATGTAGGTGCTGATGGAGCAACGCATTACTGGTACGAGATTGTCAGTTGGTATAAGGCTAGCAAAGATGGCGGCATGCCTTCAGGAGTTCTAATCATCATTGCCTTTATAGTTTTAGCGCCTTTGATGGGAGCTCTAGCTTCGTATTTAATTTCGATATGGTTACTTAATGCTTCACGTAAAAGTATCTATCCTAAGTTGTTTACGATTGGACTTATGATTGCTACAGTTTGGTTTGTTTACACACAAATGATCCCTTATGAAGAAATAATTAAAGGTGGAAAAGCACCGCGATTTGAGAATTCTGTTTTTTGGAGTGTTGCTTTTGAGCCTCATAATATCAAATGGTTTTTAGTAGCTTTTATTGTTTTGACTGTTAGTGCATTTTGTTTGATATTCAGTAGTTTGAATTTACAACAAGCTGATGGAGCATTAAAGAAGATGCAATTATTATCTTCAGCGGCTTTTAGTTTAGGTCATGGAGGAAATGATTCTCAAAAAG
>NZ_JAQWTM010000412.1 GCF_029242675.1 Flavobacterium sp. | reverse complement strand
ACAATAAATGTTAACTGACACATAGAGCTGAGACTAAAAAATGGCATCATAATTACAGTAAACTAAGCGTAATAAAAAAAACGTTCTTAACTTTTTTTGAAAATAAATGATTTTTTACTTGTCTTTTTCAGTAAAAAATTTATTTTTGCACAAAACTAAATCGACAAAAGATGTATTGGACATTAGAATTAGCATCCTACTTAAGTGATGCACCGTGGCCTGCTAACAAAGACGAACTTATTGATTACGCTATACGTGCAGGAGCTCCACTAGAAGTAGTAGAGAACTTACAATCTATTGAAGATGAAGGCGAGATAAACGAATCAATGGAAGAGATTTGGCCAGATTACCCAACTGACGAAGATTATCTTTGGAATGAGGATGAATATTAAAAAAAAAACAACCAAGAAAAAGTCTCAAAAGAGGCTTTTTTTTTGGTTAAATTTACAACGAGATACACTAATTAGAAATATATAATATTATGAGTTTCATAAATAGCATAATTAAAGCCTTTGTAGGAGATAAATCCCAGAAGGACGTAAAGGCTTTGCAACCCTACTTAAACAAAATTAAAACTTTTGAAAACACCCTTATCGCTTTATCTCATGATGAATTAAGAGGTAGAACGGTTTTCTTTAAAGAAACAATCAAAACAGCGAGAGCAGGTGTTGATGCTAAAATTGCAGCTCTTAAAAAAGAAGTTGAAGGAATCGAAGACATTGACAAAAGAGAAGATCTTTACAGTGAAATCGACGCTTTAGAAAAAGAAGCCTATACTGTTTCAGAAAAAACATTAATGGATATTCTTCCTGAAGCTTTTGCAGTTGTAAAAGAAACAGCGAGACGTTTTAAAGATAATTCAGAAATCACTGTTACTGCTACTGCTGCTGACCGTGAATTTTCAGCTACTAAGCCGTACGTGACACTTGTAGCTGATACTGCAACTTGGCACAACAAATGGAACGCCGCAGGTAAAGAAATTACTTGGGACATGATCCACTACGATGTTCAATTAATAGGTGGTATGGTACTTCACGAAGGTAAAGTAGCAGAGATGCAAACGGGTGAGGGAAAAACTTTAGTGGCAACCTTACCATTATACTTAAATGCTTTAACTGGAAACGGTGTGCATTTAGTGACGGTGAATGATTACTTAGCTAAACGTGATAGTACATGGAAAGCTCCATTATTTGAATTTCATGGTTTAACGGTAGATTGTATTGACAATCACCAACCTAACTCTGAAGGTAGAAAAAAAGCATACGATGCTGATATCACTTACGGTACCAACAACGAATTTGGTTTTGATTACCTAAGAGATAACATGGCACATTCACCAGCTGACTTAGTACAAAGAAAACACAACTTCGCCATTGTCGATGAGGTGGATTCGGTATTAATTGATGATGCAAGAACACCTTTGATTATTTCTGGACCAGTTCCTCAAGGAGATCGTCACGAGTTTAATGAGTTGAAGCCAAAAATCGAAAATCTTGTAGGTTTACAGCGTCAACTTGCGACTGGTTTCTTAACCGAAGCTAAAAAATTAATAAAAGAAGGAAACACTAAAGAAGGTGGTTTCCAATTGTTAAGAGCATACAGAGCATTGCCTAAAAACAAAGCTTTAATTAAGTTCTTAAGTGAAGAAGGAATCAAACAATTGCTTCAAAAAACAGAAAATCAATACATGCAGGACAACAACCGTGAAATGCATAAAATTGATGAAGCGTTGTATTTTGTCATTGAAGAAAAAAATAATCAAGTAGAGTTAACTGATAACGGTATCAAGCACCTTTCAGGAGATACTGATGCTGACTTTTTCGTTTTACCAGACATTGGTACTGAAATCGCTAACATCGAAAAGAAAAAATTAGACAAAGACGCTGAAGCGGAAGAAAAAGAAGTTTTGTTCCAAGATTTCAGTATCAAAAGTGAGCGTATCCATACTTTGACACAGTTACTTAAAGCATACGCTTTATTCGAAAAAGATGTAGAGTATGTAATCATGGACAACAAGATCATGATTGTAGATGAGCAAACTGGTCGTATCATGGATGGACGTCGTTACTCTGATGGATTACACCAAGCGATTGAGGCTAAAGAGAATGTAAAAATTGAAGCAGCTACTCAAACATTTGCAACGGTAACCTTGCAAAACTATTTCAGAATGTACAACAAATTAGGTGGTATGACTGGAACAGCGGTTACTGAGGCTGGAGAGCTTTGGGAAATCTATAAATTGGATGTTGTTGAAATTCCAACGAATAGACCAATGGCGCGTCAAGACAAAGAAGACTTTATCTATAAAACAACACGTGAAAAATTCAACGCTGTTATCGAAGATGTAACTGAATTATCAAAAGCAGGTCGTCCAGTTTTAATTGGAACAACCTCTGTTGAAATCTCTGAATTATTAAGCCGTATGCTTAAGATGAGAGGCGTTACTCACAACGTATTGAATGCTAAAATGCACAAGCAAGAAGCACAAATCGTTGAAGATGCAGGTAAGCCAGGAGTTGTAACTATTGCAACCAATATGGCGGGTCGTGGAACCGATATTAAATTATCTGCTGAAGTTAAAGCAGCAGGTGGATTAGCAATCGTAGGTACGGAGCGTCACGATTCGCGTCGTGTTGACCGCCAGTTACGTGGACGTGCAGGACGTCAAGGAGATGTGGGAAGTTCACAATTCTACGTTTCACTTGAAGACAACTTAATGCGTTTATTTGGTTCTGAAAGAGTTGCTAAAGTAATGGACAGAATGGGATTAGAAGAAGGAGAAGTAATTCAACATTCTATGATGACTAAGTCTATCGAGCGCGCTCAGAAAAAAGTAGAAGAAAATAACTTTGGAGTTCGTAAACGTTTATTAGAGTATGATGACGTTATGAACGCACAACGTGAAGTAGTGTACAAGCGTCGTCGTCATGCCTTGTTTGGAGAGCGTCTAAAATTAGATATCGCCAACATGTTGTACGACACTTGCGAATTAATCGTTCAAAATACAAAAGCGGTTAATGATTTTAAAACATTCGAATTTGATTTAATTCGTTACTTCTCAATCACCTCTCCAGTTAGCGAAGGGGAATTTGCAAAAGCGACAGAAATGGAGCTAACTGGAAAAGTATACAAAGAAGCTTTAAAGTATTACAACGAAAAATGTGAGCGTAGCGCTAGAGAAGCCTTCCCTATCGTCAAAAACATTTTCGAAGACAAAGACAATCAATTTGAGCGTATCGTAGTTCCGTTTACAGATGGTGTAAAATCATTGAACGTAGTTACTGATTTAAAACGTGCTTATGAAACTGAAGGAAAGCAACTAATCGCTGATTTTGAAAAAAACATCACCTTGTCAATAGTTGATGAAGCTTGGAAAAAACACTTACGCAAAATGGACGAATTGAAACAATCAGTTCAGTTAGCCGTTCACGAGCAAAAAGATCCATTGCTTATCTACAAGTTTGAAGCGTTCAACTTATTCAACGGTATGCTTAATGGTATTAATAAAGAGGTAATCTCCTTCTTGTTCAAAGGAGATTTACCACAGCAAACAGCTCCTGAAATTCAAGAAGCGAGAGAAGTAAGTCGTCCAAAAGAAA
>NZ_JAQWTM010000405.1 GCF_029242675.1 Flavobacterium sp. | reverse complement strand
TCCTTTAGGGTATTTCTCTCTAGGCGAAACAGACAAAAGAGAATATACCATTCAATAAATCGAATGAACACTTATTAGACAGCGACAACTACTATTGAAACTATAAAACAATCAGTATATTTGTTACCGCACAACTGTTAACTTAAAAAATCAATCAATTTGTCTTCACACCACATTGTTCGCGATGATCAAGAACCGGCATTAATCATTGCCAATGGTTCCTCCTGTAATCCCGAATTGTTAGGACAATTATTAGAATGGTCTCCAGTTGTTATTGTTTTAGATTCGGCAATGGAGCGTGTCATGAAATTGGACATTAAAGTTGATGTTTTACTAGGAGACTTTGATCGTGATTTTGATCCTAGTGTGTATCAAATTCAACAATATCCGTTAGAGATTGTCCATACGCCAGACCAAAATAAAACAGATTTAGAAAAAGCTTTTGATTATTTAATCGAAAGGAAAATTCCAGCAGTAAATGTAGTTTGGGCAACCGGAAAACGCGCCGATCATACCATAACTAATTTAACGAATATTGTTCGATATCGTGAAAAGCTTAAAATCGTCATTTTAGATGATCATTCTAAAGTATTTTTGTTACCAAAAAAATTTGAAAAATGGTATACCGCAACGACTCCTATATCTTTAATCCCTGTCGGTCAAGTAACCGGAATTCGATCTGAAAATTTATTTTATCCTTTGTCTAATGACACCCTTACGATAGGCTATCAAACAGGAAGTAGTAATCACGTCGCTAAAGATGGCCTAGTCGTCATAGAACATCTCGAAGGTGATTTATTACTTATGGAATGCAACGATTAACAAAATAAGTAAAAACTACCGCACAATAAATAGAGTAAAGCATTCTTTTTATATAACTTGCAACAAATTTTGACAAAGTAGCATTTAATGTTGTCAAGAAATAATAAAATCAATGTCAAAGCAGCTTACAGAGAAAACGAACCTACACCCAAAAAATCAGCACCGTTCTAGGTATGATTTCGAATTTTTATTAAAAAATTCACCTGAATTAAAACCATTTGTTTTTATCAATGAGCACGCAATCGAAACTATTGATTTTAGTAATCCTGATGCGGTCAAAGCATTAAATAAAGCATTGCTTTTAAGCTATTACAATATTAAAAACTGGGATATCCCGCCTTTTTACCTGTGCCCTCCTATACCTGGTAGAGCAGACTATATTCATTATTTGGCAGATTTATTAGCAAGCAGCAACCACGGTGTTATTCCACTTGGAGAAACTGTAGTTGGTCTTGACGTTGGAGTTGGTGCCAATTGTATTTATCCACTTATTGGCAACACAACTTATGGATGGAGCTTTTTAGGAACTGATATTGATGAAAAGGCAATCGAAAATTGCAGCAGTATCATCCAAAACAATCCTCAATTAATAGATGCCATCAGCTTACAACAACAAGTTGAATCAAGATTTATCTTTAAGAATATTATCACCAGGGAGGATAAATTTACGTTTACCATTTGTAATCCGCCGTTTCATAAATCACTAGAAGAAGCTACTAAGGGAACAATCAGAAAGATCTCAAATTTAGAAAGCAAAAAAACAACACAACCAGTGCTGAATTTTGGAGGTCATAATGCCGAATTATCGTGTGAAGGTGGCGAGCTTGGATTTATCACTCAAATGATATTCGAAAGTGCAAAATATCCTTTACAATGTTTTTGGTTTACAACACTTGTTTCCAAGCAATCCCATTTATCTAGTATTTATAAAACACTGAACAAAGTAAATGTGGTAGCGATTAAAACGATAGATATGGCTCAAGGCCAAAAAATTAGCCGTATCGTTGCCTGGACTTTTTTAAGCGAAACCCAGCAAAAAGAGTGGAAGTTTTAATTTTATAGACGCTACTGAATCCTTTTTTCAAACCACTTCTGAATCCTACCACAGAATAGCTTATTTTTTAACCACTTACTTAGTACGCTAATTAGGGAGGAGCCTCTTTCTATTTTATTAAATTCTCAAATTAAAATAAAAATTAAAACATAATTCTAAAAATAACGATATTACTAAACAATTATTAGCTTAAAATTAATTATAGCAATTTAAAATTAATTTTTTAACTAAAAATTATGTAAGTTTGATAAAACATTAAAAGACCGAGATGCAAAAATTAAAGAATAAAATAGAGAGCAATTTCAGTCCAAAAGCAAAGTAGATTGTCGCAGACAACCGAAAGAAAGGTACTATCTATATATTTTCTAGTATTGAGCAAAGTGAGAATTTGATGCCTTGACTATTAATTAGTCTTTTGTTGCCGTCAATAAATACGAAGTAATCTGTGCAAAAACAGCGTTTACATATCGAAAACCCAGATGACACCAAATTATGGAAAAGTCTAATAAAAGGTGACGAAAATGCTTTTTCACTCCTTTTTAAAAAACATTATGCGCAACTCATAGTCTACGGAAATTCTTTTAATCCGTTTCCTGATAAAGTACAAGATTGCATTCAAGATGTATTTACAGATATCTGGTTATACCGTGACAATTTAAATCAAGATGTAGTAGTTAAAGCGTATCTACTATCATGCGTTCGCAAAAGAATTACAAAACTAAAAGTACGAGACAAAATTTTTACATTTGGTAGTTCAGTTGACAACATTCCATTTTTAATTGATTTTTCCATTGAACATCATCTCATAATTGATGAAATATCCAAAAGTCAAGTAACGCATTTAAACCGTTTAATTAATGCACTGCCCTCGCGTCAAAAAGAGGCCATTTACTTGCGCTTTAATCAAGATCTCCCTATCGAACAGGTAGCGACTACCCTAGGTATTAACTACCAATCAGCTAATAATTTACTTCATCGCGCAATCCTTAGCATGCGCGAAGGTTTTAAAAACGGCACTCTTATTCTACTCCTTTTACTGCAGGTTTTTTGTAAATAAAAAAAATATTGAAAAAAAATCAATTTTAAGTGAGTATCATTTGATAAAAGGGTCCTCTATATAATTGTAACAGTATATTTTTTAATGCAAGATCGAAATAAATACACCGAAATAGAGCATTTAATTGCTAATGAGTCCTTCCGATTGTGGGTTTATACCAACAAAAACCAGGATCAATGGGAAGAGTGGACATTAGAAAATCCTAACCGAGCTAAATTGGTAGCGGAGGCACGTATATGGGTACTGGCCATGCACGTAGCCCCAACTGATATTCCTTCAACTGATATTCAAGACGCATTAGATGCTACTTGGAATAAAATAGATAAAAAAGAGGTTAAAGCGCCAGTATCACTAAAGCTTAAGCCGTGGAAAAGCAATTGGATTGGCAGAGTCGCAGCACTACTAGTTTTATGTCTCGCAATTGGCTTTGTTTACAAAAGCAGTACGAACTACAACAATAGTCCGTTGATCTATAATAAATTAATTGAAAGTGATGCTGATGGTTTAGTAGAGCAAGCAAATAACTCAAACAAACCACAAATCATAACGTTGTCTGACGGAAGTTCTGTGCTATTGCAACCCAATAGTAAACTTAGCTATCCAAAAGAATTTTTAGGCAATGAAAGAAAAGTATATCTGTCTGGAGAAGGTTTTTTTGAAATAAGTAAAAATCCTAAAAAACCATTCTTTGTCTATGCAAATGAAATTGTGACTAAAGTAGTGGGAACGAGTTTTAAGGTAAAAGCTTATGCTGACCAACCAAATGTGGAAGTGGTCGTTCGCACTGGAAAAGTAAAAGTGATGCCTAATGAACAAATTACGAATCAAAAAAATAAATTGATCGTTCTTTTACCCAATCAAGCTATGCGATTCGTTCGTAAAAATACAACTTTTAACAAAATCGTTGATATTACTTTAGACAAAGTTCTAATCAGCTCAACGAGCAATATTGAACAGTTAGGGTTTGAATTCACTGATATCCCAGTATCTCAAATTTTTAAAACTATTGAACAAGCCTATTTAGTAAATATCGATTATCCACAAGCCAAGTTAAAAGACTGCTATTTAACGACCTCATTAAATGATCAACCCTTGCCCGAGAAACTAAAAATTATATGCAGAAGTCTCGGAAACAACACAAGCTACGAAATGAATGGAAATCAAATTATAATATTATCCAATGGATGCAACTAACAAAAGAATGCATATGAATTATTAATTTAAAAAAAAAAACGCCGAAGATGCTGTAACATCCTCGACGCCATTAAATAATGCAATTCACTCCCTGTAAAGAGTGCTTGCTTTGTTCTTCTTTAACCCAACTAACGAGTATTAATAAAAACTAACCAAAACTATGAAAAAAACCGTCTTAAACCAACGACTATTTATTCAAATTATGAAAATAACTTTATTCCAATTTATCTTAGCTTTTGTCTTTTCTACAGTGACTTTTGCAAGTGCGATTAGAGGTCAAAAAAAACTAGATACTAAGATCACCATCTCAGTAACTGATTTGAACTTAGATGTTGTTTTAAATAAACTTGAAAAACTATCAAATGTGAAATTCTCATACAATTCTAGAATGTCTCAGATGAACCAAAAAGTAGATTTATTTGCTGAAAACGAAGCCTTATCTAGCGTCCTAACTCGAGTTTTAAAACCGCTTAAAATTAATTACAGTGAGGTAAGCAACCAAATTGTTTTACAAAAGGAAGGCAACAAAGCAAACTACTATTTTACGGGTACTGATGCTGAAATTATCAAAGGTAGAGTACTTGATGAAAATGGACAACCACTTCCTGGGGTAACTATTATCGTAAAAGGAACGAATAAAGGTACTACTACGGACATTGATGGAAATTATACAATCTCAACTGACATTGGAGCAACCTTACAATTTTCATATGTAGGTTTGAAAACAAAAGAAATTAAAGTTACCGGAAAAACCATAGATGTAGTTTTAGTAGGAAATGGCGAAACACTACAAGATGTGGTTATACTTGGATCGCGCAGTGCGCCAAGAACTGTAACTGAATCAGCGGTGCCTATTGATATCATTAGTATGAAGGAAATAGCATCACAAGGGGCACAAGTGAATCTAAACCAAATTTTAAATATGGTAGCTCCTTCATTTACTTCAAACACAGCAACAGTTGCTGATGGAACGGATCATATTGACCCAGCACAATTAAGAGGCCTTGGTCCTGATCAGGTTTTAGTTTTAGTGAATGGAAAAAGAAGACATACTTCTTCTCTTGTAAATATTAACGGTTCGCCAGGTAGAGGTGCTGTTGGTACTGATTTAAATGCAATCCCTGCTTTTGCTATTGACAAAATAGAAGTCTTAAGAGACGGTGCTTCAGCTCAATATGGTTCTGATGCTATTGCGGGTGTAATTAACATTAATGTAAAAAAAGCAACAAACAAATTTGACATTGCTTTGTTTAGCGGTAGTCATTTTTCAAAAGGGGCAAACGATCATAGAGGTGGTAATGATGGTAATAATGCCCAAATTGATTTAAACTATGGAACTAGTCTTGGAAAAGAAAAAAGCTTTATCAATGCTACAGCGAGTTTCCAAGTAAGAGGTCAAACAGGCAGAGCCAAAGATGCAACTGGAAATATATTTAATGCGTACAATGCTATTGAACAAAGAGCTATTGAAGGAGGAACTAATATTAATGCCTTGTTTGGTAATATAAACAATACGCCTAATTCAACTCAAATTCTTGGCCTTATTAAAACCTATGCTCCTCAAGTTAATTATTTCACTGCTGGACAACAGAGTGCAATACTAGGTGCGTCGACCATAGCTCAAATGCAAACAGCATTAAATTTTGATGCAACTGATGGAGAATTAGCTTACAGAAAATTACAGCGAAGTAATTTTAACATGAAAGTTGGGCAATCCTCGCTACAAAGCGCACAATTTTTTGTAAATGCAGCCTACCCTATCAATGAAAACCTAGAAGTATATGCTTTTGGAGGAACTAGTTACAGAGCTGGTGAAGCGGCAGGATTTTACAGAAGACCAAACCAATCTCGAGCTTACACTGGTTTATATCCAAATGGATTTTTACCAGAAATACACTCTACAATAAACGATGTATCAGCAGCAGCTGGGCTTAGAGGTAAGATATTTGAATCTTGGAATTTTGATTTGAGTAATACTTTTGGAAGAAATGCATTTGATTATAACATTCAAAATACATCCAACGCGACGTTAAGAGAAAATTCACCAACGGAATTTGATGCTGGAGGTTTAGCTTTTTCTCAAAACACCACTAATTTCGATATCAGTAAGAAGTTTGACAAACTGAACGTAGCATTTGGAGCAGAATTTAGACATGAAAATTTCCAAATCAACGCTGGACAACCAGAATCTTACAATACTTACGATATTAACGGGAATGTGGTTACTGCAGCTACTCCTAACAACATTAAAGTTTCTTCATTTTATTATACCGGATCAAATGCAGGAGAACTTCGCCCAGGAGCATCTCAAGTTTTCCCCGGTTTCAAACCAGCCAATGCAGTTGATAAAGGAAGAAGCAGTGGTGCTATATATGCCGATTTAGAGTATGATGTCACTGAAAAATGGTTATTGAACGGAGCATTGAGATATGAAAATTATTCTGATTTTGGTGGAACAACTAATTACAAATTAGCTTCTCGTTACAAAGTAACAGACAATATAAATATTCGTGGAGCAATTTCAACAGGATTTAGAGCGCCTTCCTTACACCAAATTTACTTTAATTCGACTGCTACTCAATTCGTAGGTGGTGTACCTTTTGAAGTAGGAACTTTCAGTAACGATTCTCCTGCAGCTAAATTATTAGGAATTCCGCAATTGAAACAAGAAGAGTCTCAAAGTGCAAGTATTGGTTTCACGGCGAAAATTCCAGAAGCGAAAATTACATTAACAGCAGATGCTTACATTGTAAAAATCAATGATAGAGTGGTACTTACTGATCAGTTTTCTAGACCCGGAGGAACTCCAGCTGCTGGATCTCCAGCTGCTCAATTAAATGCTTTGTTCGATTCTGCCAATGCAACTGCCGCTACTTTTTTCGCGAATGCAATTGACACACAATCAAAAGGTTTGGATGTTGTAATTAGCCACAAAGGAATTATTGGAAACGGATTAACTTTAAAAACTGATTTATCCGGGACGATATCAAACACTAGAAGAGTAGGAGCTATTAAAGCCTCTCCTATATTGGAGGCTAATGGTCAAATTAATAGATATTATTCTGAAACTAGTAGAGTATATCTTGAAGAGGCCGTTCCTAGAGTAAAAGCAAATTTAACCAACTCCCTTTCAGTTAAAAAGTTTGACTTCTTTTTAAGAAATGTATACTTTGGAGCAGTTACTGACCCAAACACCGTTGATGCCAATGGAGATGGAAAAATAGACGGAGCTATAATTAATGGACAAGTTGTGGAGAAAGAACATCCAGTTTGGGGAGGAAAAGTAATAACAGACTTATCTGTTGCATATAACTTTACCAAATCTGCAAAAATTGTTGTTGGTGCTAATAATATATTGGATATTTATCCTGATACCAATTTTGGTCCTACAACTGCGATCAGACCTAGAGTAGTAAACGGAGCAATTGATTATACTGCTGCTCCTACCACTATCGATTTATCTAATTCAAATCAATTTACGTATTCAAGAAACGTATCTCAATTTGGTCAAAACGGAAGATTTGTTTTTGCTAGATTAAGTTTTAGTTTCTAGCTAGTACTTAATAAAAATAATTAAAACCATTCGCTAACCCGAATGGTTTTTTTTGGCATTTACTTTCCTATTTTAATGAAGATAAACTTCGTAACTTTGTAGGACTAAAAATGCCTCCCTAAACATGAATTTTCAAGTAGTATCCGATTACCAACCCAAAGGAGATCAGCCACAAGCTATCGAGAAATTAACACAAGGAATTATCGATGGCGATCAGTTCCAAACCCTTCTAGGTGTAACAGGATCAGGTAAAACTTTTACGGTTGCCAATGTGATTCAAGAAGTGCAAAGACCAACTTTAGTCTTAGCGCACAACAAGACCTTGGCAGCGCAATTGTATTCAGAATTCAAACAATTTTTCCCAAATAATGCGGTAGAGTATTTTGTTTCCTATTACGATTATTACCAGCCCGAAGCCTTCATGCCGGTTACGGGAGTTTTTATTGAAAAAGATCTATCCATTAACGAGGAACTAGAGAAAATGCGATTAAGCACCACCTCTTCCCTACTGTCTGGACGTCGCGATATTTTAGTGGTTGCTTCTGTTTCTTGTTTATACGGTATTGGTAATCCGGTTGAATTTCAAAAAAATGTTATTGCAATTGAAAGAGACCAAACGATTTCTAGGACAAAATTACTACACAGCTTAGTGCAAAGTTTATACTCTCGAACTGAAGCCGACTTTACTCCCGGAAATTTCCGAATAAAAGGCGATACTGTTGAAGTATATCCTAGCTATGCTGATGTTGCTTTTAGAATTCACTTTTTTGGCGACGAAATTGAAGAAATTGAATCGTTTGATGTTAAAACAGCTCAAGTAATTGAAAAATTTGAAAAGCTAACGATTTACCCTGCCAATATGTTCGTTACTTCTCCCGATGTCCTTCAAGGTGCAATTTGGGAAATTCAACAAGACTTAGTTAAGCAAGTAGATTATTTTAAAGAAATAGGAAAACATCTTGAAGCAAAAAGACTTGAAGAGCGCACTAATTTTGATTTAGAAATGATTCGGGAATTAGGCTATTGTTCGGGAATCGAAAATTATTCCCGTTACCTTGACGGACGCTTAGCAGGTACCAGACCCTTTTGTCTGCTAGATTATTTCCCTAAAGACTATTTAATGGTTGTCGATGAAAGTCACGTCACACTATCTCAAGTACATGCCATGTATGGAGGTGACAGAAGCCGAAAAGAAAACTTAGTAGAGTATGGTTTTAGGTTACCCGC
>NZ_JAQWTM010000387.1 GCF_029242675.1 Flavobacterium sp. | reverse complement strand
CGATACAAAATATCTACCTTTTGCACTTCGGCAGGATTTTGATTTTTTATAACATTGAAAGCTTTTTGCTCGGATTCTTTCTTCTCCGTTTTAACAAGCTCGGCACTATCTTTTTGAACTAACTGCGCTAAAGTGCTTTGCAATACTTGTTCAGAAATATCCATAATTCGGGAACATTCCTGAACATATATTTCCCTTTGGATACGATCTGGTATTTTAGAAATACTAACCACCATATCCCGAATCAAATCTGCTTTTTTTATTGGATCATTCTTAGCTTCCTTCATTAAAAGTGAAGCCTTGAACTGTATAAAATCCTTAGCGTTTTCATCTAAATACGCTACAAGATCATCGTGAGACGTTTTTTTAGCAAAACTATCTGGATCTTCCCCGTCAGGAAACGAACAAACTTTTACGTTCATTCCTTCTTCTAAAATCAAGTCTATACCTCGGATAGACGCTCGCAAACCAGCGGCATCACCATCAAATAGCACGGTAATGTTTTTCGTAAGCCTGTTAATCAATCTGATTTGATCGGGTGTCAAAGCTGTACCTGAGGAAGCAACCACATTTTCGATTCCGGATTGATGAAACTGAATCACATCTGTATAACCTTCCACAAGAAAACAATTGTTTTGCTTGGCAATGGCTTGTTTTGCATGATAGATTCCGTACAGCACCTTACTTTTATGGTAAATATCACTCTCGGGAGAGTTCAAGTATTTAGCTGCTTTTTTATCATTGGTTAAAATACGACCTCCAAAACCTAAGGTACGTCCTGACATACTTTGAATAGGAAACATAACGCGACCTTTAAATCGGTCAAAGGGACGGTCTTCTCGCGGAATTGTTAAACCCGTACTTTCTAAAAATTCTAATTTATATCCTTTTCCTAGAGCCTCTTTTGTAAAAGCATCCCAAGCTTCGGGAGAATATCCTAAGCTAAATTTCTCTATCGTTTCAGCAGTAAACCCTCGTTCTTTAAAATAAGAGAGTCCAATCGCCTTACCTTCCTCTGATTTCAATAATGTTTGATAAAAATAATCTTTGGCAAAGTCCGAAACCAAATACATACTTTCACGAAGATCCGTATTCGCTTTTTCGGCATCAGTTAATTCGGTTTCTTCAATCTCAATATTGTATTTTTTTGCGAGGTATCGTATCGCTTCGGGATACGTGAAATGCTCGTGCTCCATTAAAAAAGCAACTGAGTTCCCTCCTTTTCCTGAACTAAAATCTTTCCAAATTCCTTTGGCCGGAGAGACCATAAACGAAGGCGAACGTTCATCTGAGAACGGACTCAATCCTTTAAAATTACTTCCTGCTCTTTTCAATTGGACGAAATCGCCAATAACCTCCTCTACTCGAGCAGTTTCAAAAACAGTATCAATAGTCGCTTTAGAAATCAATTTAATTTGGGCTAAAAGTTATAAAAAGTCAAAGTTACAAAGTTTTTAAATAGCAAAACCCTTTCGAGATTTATTATCTGAAAGGGTATGCCAACTAACTCAAAAACGGTCTAATTAAAATCAAATCGTACTCCAAGCGAAACATTATTCTGCTTCACTACGTTGTCTTTAAACAATGGATTCAAATCGTATTTTAGGTATAAACTTGTAGCTCCATAACCTACATAGGTACTTAAACCGTAAATAAAATCACTGGTATTAAAACCACCTTTGTACTTATCCGTAACATCGTGATTGTCTACTTGATATTGCAGTATTTGTTTGGTTTTTAACCTTGCACCCGCGTATCCTCCAAGACCTATTCTCCAGGATTGATGTGTTTTATAGTAGGTACGATCTTCTTTTACCGTTTTTTCCGAAAAATCAAATTCTAAATGTAGCGGCATCACCAAATATACATTTCGTAAACGCGCATCATCAATTCGAATGCTATTAAACGCAGGGTTTGAAGTATTCGTTTGAAGAATAGTTTGATTGCCGCTCGTTTCAAAAAATCGATTATTAGTAGGTCTCAAATTATTATACATTAAAGACAAACCATACTTTGCATGCAATAAATTATTATTTTCAACAAGTCGAGTATTGTATGTAACTCCCCATTCGTAAAAATGAGAACCTGCATATCTAAAATCAGATTTACTTACCGAGCCATTAGTTACAAGATTGTTTAATCCTGTTGCTAAAACCAGCTGACTTGTGGTACGTTTAGATTGACGTTCCTCCTTGTCCTCTTGCCCATTATAAACCTTCATTGAAGTTATATTAATTTCAGTTTGTCTCTCCCCAATTTCACCAGTATTATTTCCCATTATGATCATCCTACCACCACTACGGGTATCTTTTTCCTCGGTTACTTTTCCGTTTACTTTATCTTGAACTAATTGATTCAGTTTTTCTTGTTCTAAAGTTACACGAGTTTCGATTGCGGCGGCATGAACTTTTGCTTTCTCTAGTTTGAGTTCGTCTGCGTTTGCTTTAGTAATAGCACCATCAGCAAGGTCTTTATCAATTTTTTCAATTTCAGTTTTCAATGCATCCTTCTCGCCTTCGGTTATTTTTTTGATTTCATTGGCGATTGCTTTTGCTCTTTTCTCAAACGAAATGATTTTATGATCTCTTCCTTTGTTGTAACCAGTCTCAGGAATACTATCGTCTACGATTTCTAATTGTACATCTTTAAACCAAATTTGCCCTGTACCATCTAACAATACCCCGTATGAAATAGAAGTTGCTTCTTGAGGCACAAATAAAACGACTTCGTATTTTTCCCAATCTTTAGTTCTTTTAATTCCTCTATTTCGCATGTTATCGAAAGCTAAAACATCTGTACTGTAATAATCAACACGCATCCATAAACCAGCCCAGCTTTTAACATTCTCGCTTTTAATATAGCCCGTCATTTTAACTGTTTTACCTTTATATTCATCTGATGCCATTGACTTCATTATGTTTCCAAAACCAGAAATCTTAGGCTTTAAAGACTTAATTGAATAGACCTCTTGATTACTGGCGTCATACGCTTTGTCTTGCTTTAGTTCATAACTATTGCTATTGTCCTGCCTAAAAGCCCATTGATCTGAGTAAGGAACTTTTTGCGCACTAAGTTTTGCTACAGCGGCAACTAAAAAAAGGATACTGATTAAAATAATTTTTCTCATGATTTTCGTTTTTTGATTATTGTTCGTTTTTTGATTGATGATTGATTTATGCTTATTCTTCGTAATTTCTATTCACTAAAACTGTTTTAATACTATTAAAATTTTTACTCAACTTTATCAACGCAGTCTCTCTAAAAGTTTGATTTAATTCGGTTTCTGCACTAGAAAGTAAGCTGTTCGGATTGACGGTATAGCTTTGTTTTGGAAAATTAGTAGTTTTTTCAGCTCCTGATTTATCTAACTTTTTATTAGTAACTGTCGCTAACAATTCAGTCGCTGAAATGTATTTATTACTAGTTACAGTTGCGATGTCTTTTATCACTGGAACCGATGCTAAACTCTCTTTCTCCTTAACCATAGTAGAGACTGCTTCTACTAAAACCTGATCATCTTTACTGTTTGTTGCTTTTTTAGGTTTTACTTTAGCCACGGCAACTTGCATTAGCTTACTGTTTTGAGTTTCTTCTTTTTCAGCAGCAATTCCTTCTTTTTTCACGATTTCCTCTTTCTCAGGAAGCACTATTGTATTTTGATCTACCACTACAGGCGCACCCTTCTGGATCAGATTGTTATCAAAATTCAAGTTGAAGACCGTTGTTAGCAATAAAAAACCAATAAGGCCTGCCGCGATGAATACCCAAGAACGTCTCTTTTTTTTACTTTTAGAAATTTCGGCAGCGGCGAGCATGGAATCCAACTTGCCCCACGCATCAGCCGAGGGAGTAATGCTCCTTGCCTCCATTTTTTTCTTTATACTGTAATCGAATTTATTTGGTTCCATAATCAAACTTATTAGTTGCCTTAATTTGCTGTTGCAAAATTTTCCTAGCGTGTGACAATTGCGACTTAGAGGTTCCTTCATTAATCCCTAACATTTCCGCTATTTCTTTATGTTTATATCCCTCGATTGCATACAAGTTAAACACCATTTTGTAGCCTTCCGGCAAATTATCTATCAATAATTGAATGTCATCTGTGGCTAATTCGCATTCATCTTCAACTGTTGTTTCCTCCTTATAAAAACCATCATCGATGAAACTTACTTTTTTGTTTACTCGTAAAAACGAGATACATTCATTAACCACAATTCGCCTAATCCATCCTTCAAAACTGCCATTATGTTGAAAGTTTTTCAAATTAGTGAATGCTTTCATGAAAGCGGTTATCATAACATCCTCGGCTTGCTGTACATCTTTGACATACATACGACAGATGCTTAACATTTTTGAAGAAAACTTAGAATAGATTTGTTGCTGTGCTTGCCGATTGTTATCGACAGCAAGCTGAATCAATTCTTTTTCCTCCTGATGTAAGTTAATTACTTTCAAAGTTGTTGTAAAGGGTTTCTATAACTATAGACGATTGTCAATGCAAAAAGGTTGCATCGAGTGGTAAAAAAGTATAAAAAAAGAATCAATAGCTGGAATCTTTCCTTGATTAGAAGGACGAATTAGCTTTATTTTTTTCGTTCGATCACGTAATTGACCATTAAAACAAGAGCTTCTTTAAAGTCAGAATTGGGGTAATTATCTAATAATAAAAGTGCTTCTTGCTGGAATTGCGCCATTTTATTTTCGGCATAAACAAGACCGTTATTGTCTTTTACAAAAGCAATAACTTCTTTGACTCTTTTTTTGTCTTTATTGTGGTTTTTGATCGAATTAATTAACCATGACTTTTCTTTTGAGGTACACGTATTCAAAACATGAATTAGCGGAAGAGTCATTTTTTGTTCCTTAATATCAATTCCGGTTGGTTTCCCGATAGCTTCATCAGTATAATCGAATAAGTCATCTTTGATTTGAAAAGCCATTCCTATGAGTTCACCAAATTTTCGCATGTTCTCTACTTGAACTGCATCTTCAATTACTGATTTTGCACCAAGTGCACAGCAAGCCGCAATAAGAGTAGCGGTTTTTTTTCGAATGATTTCGTAATAAACATCTTCCGTAATATCGAGTCTTCTGGCTTTTTCTATTTGAAGCAGTTCACCTTCACTCATTTCACGTACTGCTACTGAAATGATTTTTAATAAATCGAAGTCGTCATTGTCTATAGAGAGCAATAATCCTTTAGAAAGTAAGTAATCACCAACCAATACTGCAATTTTATTTTTCCACAAGGCATTAATGGAGAAAAATCCGCGTCGTCGATTGCTATCATCTACGACGTCATCATGAACTAAGGTTGCCGTATGAATTAACTCAATTACACAAGCTCCGCGATAGGTTCGCTCATTAAGAGTTCCTCCAGACACCATTTTGGCTGTCAGGAAAACAAACATGGGTCGCATTTGCTTTCCTTTGCGATTTACGATGTAGTAGGTAATCCTATTTAGTAAAGCCACTTGAGAAGTCATAGATTCATAGAACTTTTTTTCGAAAAGTTCCATTTCTTTCAAGATGGGCTGTTTTATTTGAGAAGTGACATTCATTGATGCTGTAAAGTTACGCCTTTTACTACTACAAAGAAACTATTAAATAACAGTGCGTACAATTGTACTTCACCGAGTAATTTTAAAGGTACTTTTGTCCTATTGCAAGGTACTATTAAATACACTACCGTAAAACTAAACAGTTCATAATACCTTACTAAAAATAAAAAGGTATGAATGAGTTTTAGCACTAATTTACTTCTTACTTATCTCAAATTTGGTTAAAAAAAAGTGATTCTAACCAATACCATACTGAAGAAATTACACAATTAATTTGACACCAATTTTAAACATCGTCTCAAACAATTCAATTGTACTATTTAATTTTGTACCAAACATAAACAATAGCTCGTGCTATAAATAATGAATTACTTACTTATTAATACAAAAAGAGTTGCTTTGTCGATAATTTTAACAAAATGAATAAACTATATAAAAAATATTTACATTTACACTGAGAAATAAACCCAAAAAAACAACTGCTTGATTAAACCATTCATCCTTTGGATAGTCTAACCTGCACAACCCAAAATTTAATCAATATGAAACCCAAAATTATTTTAGTATGTGTCTTAATGACAATTGCTTTCTTTGCTAGTTGTAGTTCTAATGAAAGCATACAAGAACCAACGGCCATAACCAGTGATGATATTATTGCTGATGCTGATATCGATGGCGCAGTTGATGATGTTAGTAATGTTGCCGAAGACCAGTATGCCATGCAACAAAGCGTAACTTTAAAAACAACGCAGAATGTAAAAAGTATTTTACCAGCTTGTGCTACAGTTACGATTGTCCTCACTACCGACAATTTCACCCGAACAATCGATTTTGGAACAGAAGGCTGTACACTCCCAAACGGAAATGTATTAAAAGGAAAAATCATTGTTAGTGCTTCAAGAAATTTTTCGGAATTGACAAAAACGATGACTATATCATTTGTTAATTTCTACCACAACAAAAAATTAATTGAAGGTACACGAACGATTTCTAGCACCGTAAAATCTACTGATTTACTTGCAACCGCACATCCTGTTTTCACGAATTCTATTGACATGTCTGTTACATTTGCTGATGGTAGAAAATACAGCAGAAAAGGGACTCGCGTTAGAGAATTAGTAGAAGGAATTGATACTAAATTTGTTCTTGAAGACAATGTGTATCTTGTATGGGGCTACCATATTACAACTTTCCCAAATGGAAGTAAGTTTACTGCAACGATCAAAACTCCATTGCGTTTTGTCATGGCATGCAAACAACCCTTCCCAGTAAGCGGAACTAAAAATTTCTTAAAAACGGATAAGGATGGTTTGAATAAACAAGAAGGTCTTATCGACTTTGGAAAAGGAGACTGTGATGATTTAGCAACCATTACTATCAACGGCTTAACAAAAGAGATTCATCTAAAAAAGTAATATCTATTACTACCAAAAATAAAGAGTGCTATCGTTGTTCAAACCAACGATAGCACTCTTTTTTATATTTAAAATAATTATGCTTCTTTATTGGCTAATTGGCCACAAGCAGCATCAATATCCTTACCTCTACTTCTTCTCACTTTAACCACAATTCCGCTCGCCTCTAAGGCTTTTATATAAGCATTAGTAGCTTCTTCAGAAGCTTGTTGGAACTCACCGTCATCAATTGGATTGTATTCAATTAGATTAACTTTACATGGCACATACTTACAAAATTTAACCAAAGCATCAACTGATTCCTTATTATCGTTTATCCCTTTCCAAACTACATACTCATAAGACACCTTAGATTTCGTTTTTCGATACCAATACTCTAGTGACTCTCTCAAATCTGCCAATGGAAAATTAGCGCTAAAAGGCATGATTTTCGTTCTAATTTCATCAATCGCAGAGTGTAAAGAGACTGCTAATTTAAATTTGACTTCGTCATCAGCTAACTTCTTAATCATTTTAGGAATTCCCGAAGTAGAAACCATTATTCGTTTAGGAGACATTCCTAAACCTTCTGGTGAAGTGATCATTTCAATCGCTTTCAATAAATTATTATAGTTCATTAAGGGTTCTCCCATACCCATAAAAACGATATTGGATAAAGGATGGTTGTAATACAATCGGCTTTCTTTGTCAATCGAGATTACTTGATCATAGATCTCGGCTGGTTCTAGGTTTCGCATGCGTTTAAGGCGGGCAGTAGCGCAAAAATTACAATCCAAACTACAACCCACTTGACTAGAAACACAAGCTGTAGTTCGAGTATTTGTTGGTATTAAGACCGATTCCACCACTAAACCGTCATGTAAGCGAACGGCATTTTTCACCGTACCGTCTTCAGAACGTTGCATGGTATCGACCTTGATATGATTGATGACAAAGTTAGCCATAAGCATAGAACGAGTCTCCTTAGACAGGTTTGTCATATCCTCAAAACTGTGTGCTCCTTTACTCCATAACCATTCATAGACTTGATTACCACGAAACGACTTATCGCCATTAGTGATAAAAAACTCGCGTAATTGTTCTTTTGATAAAGCTCTGATGTCTTTTTTCTCCATTTCCATGCTGCAAATTTACTGACTATTTGTTGATTTATTTCATGAATTCGCATAAATGCTCGTGTGTTGTTTTGATAATTTAATAACTTTGACAAAAATTAAAAAATGCATTTCATTTCACCAGAGTTAGAGGACTACATAGAGCAACATTCTGAAACTGAACCTGCTTTACTAGCAGCGTTAAATAAAGAAACCTATCAAAAAATTCTTTTACCGCGCATGCTTAGCGGGCACTTTCAAGGCCGAGTTTTGAGCATGTTAGCAAAATTAATTCGTCCTGTAAATATATTAGAAATTGGCACCTACACGGGTTACTCTGCTTTGTGTTTGTGTGAGGGAATGCAAGAAAAGGGGCAATTACATACTATTGACATTAAAGAAGAATTAATTGATTTTCAGCGTAAGCATTTTGACAAATCACCTTGGGGAAACCAAATTGTACAACATTTAGGCAACGCCGTGGATATTATTCCAACTTTAGATCTAAAATTTGATTTAGTTTTTATCGATGCTGACAAGGAAAATTACTTAAATTATTGGGAATTAATTGTTCCTAGAATGAATAAAGGCGGGATCATATTATCAGACAACGTTTTATGGAGTGGTAAAGTACTCGAACCCCTTCAAAAAAATGATGTAAGCACCCAAGTTTTACTGGAATACAATGCGCTACTTAAAAACGACACACGAGTTGAGACGGTTTTACTACCAATTAGAGATGGTTTAACGGTGAGTAGAGTGCTGTAAAAATTAGCCAACGCTTTCGGAGGAAATTTCCCTAGCCTAGATGGTAATGAAAATCCTTATGAAATAAAATAAATTTTTCTAAACAAAAAAGAGCGACCAACGGAAGCTCCTTTATTGTTTATTTTAGGAAAATTATTTTAGGAAATAAGATTGCAATGACAGCTAGAAAAGCTCCTTAACAATCTATTGTGGAAAATACTTTTTTTGACAATATTGATGTAGTTTATAAAAGGAATAGCCCGACAAAAAGCCGAACATATACCCGCACAAAATATCAATTGGATAATGTAATCCTAAGTAAATACGGCTGTAAGCAAAAACCAATGGCCATAAAAATAGCAAGTAAAAGTACTTAAAATGCGATTTCATGAGCAGGTATATGAAAGTTGCTACTGCCATACTGTTCGCTGCATGTCCTGAGAAAAAACTATACGAACCACTCGTTTTTACTACCCTAATAATCGTATTGATATCAGGACTATTGCATGGTCGCAAACGTTGAAAACTGTTTTTGAATAGGTTGGTTACTTGATCTGTAAAAACCAAGATGAGCGTAATGAAAAGGATCACATATAAAAACTGCTTTGTCCCTATTTTTTTATAAATCGCATACAATAACAATAGAAAAAACGGAGTCCAATATTGCTGTTTTGTAATTAGCAACCACAATCCGTCAAAGGTTTCTGAACCCAAACCATTAAGAAATACGAGTAATCGACTGTCTAGGGAAAGTAATTGATCTAGCATTACCTACTGCGCTTTACAGGACCAATTGCATCATCAATATCCTCTTTGATTTTAGTGGCTTGAACAACGGAGTCACCCATTAAATCCTCTTTGGCTTTAGTAATTTGAGAATTTATATTTCCGGTCATATCCGATAGGGATTTTGCATCAAGACCGTTCGCCTCTGCTCCTTTTTGGATTTCACTTTTTATATCATTAGTTGCATTTTTAAGTTGAGCCATTGCTTTACCCATTGTACGAGCCATTTCAGGAACTTTATCAGCACCAAAAAGCATTAATACTATGAACATGATAAAAACTAATTCTCCTCCACCTATGCCGAACATATCTTTTTGTTTTTGTTGCTGCAAATATACCAAATTATAAAAACTTGTCTTTTAAAATTTTCATAAAAAAAGACCCTTATCAAAAGGGTCTTTAGTTCTGTTTTATGCGCTCTAATTATTCGAATTTAGATTTCACTTCTTGCTTAGGCCAAGTATTATTAGTCACATCAATATCAGCTGTTTCTAATTTAGGGTCAATTTGAATTTTCTTGATCGCTTTTTCAGTAGCATATACTTTTCTAGCGGTATCATTCCCTTTTCTCCAAATTTGAGCAGGGTATTTAAAGTTCTCCGTTGTACCATCTTCATATGTCAACTCTACAAGAATAGGCATAATTAAACCTCCTGGCTTATTAAACTCTACTTCATAGAAGTATTTAGGAGATTTTAAGGTTCCTTTTTCTTCAGAAGAAAGTGTATTCATGTAATCAGAAAGCAATTTAACTTCCTCTACTTTCAATCCTTTCTTTTGATTGGCTTTCAAGACTGCATTGTTTTCTTCGATTAAATATACAAATGGTCCTGGGTCTTGTCCAAAACGGCCACGACGTACTTTAGCATTTTTCAACTCTTCTGAAGGTGTTTCAGAAACATAATATTGCTTAACATTATTGATACCAATATCTACATAATCAGTTGAGTAAAACCAGCCTCTAAAAAACCAATCTAAATCTACTGCAGACGCATCTTCCATTGTTCTAAAAAAGTCTTCTGGAGTAGGGTGCTTGAATTTCCAACGGTTTGCATATACTTTAAATGCATGGTCAAACAATTCTCTTCCCATTACAGTCTCTCTCAAGATATTTAAAGCGGTTGCTGGCTTACCGTATCCATTATTACCAAACTGCATGATTGTCTCTGAATTAGACATAATAGGCTCTAAGAATTTTTGATCTCCACTCATGTAAGGAACAATGTTTTTAGCTGGTCCACGTCTAGAAGGAAAATTAGTTCCTAATTCTTGTTCAGCCATATACTCCATGAACGAGTTCAATCCTTCATCCATCCAAGTCCATTGGCGCTCATCAGAATTTACGATCATAGGGAAAAAGTTGTGACCTACTTCGTGAATAACCACACCCATCATTCCGTTTTTAGTTTGCTCGGATGTCACACCGTTTTCATCAGGACGACCAAAGTTCCAGCAAATCATAGGGTATTCCATTCCTTGGTCTTCAGCTGAAACTGAAACTGCTTTAGGATAAGGATAGTCAAATGTATGCGCTGAGTAGCTTTTTAAAGTATGTGCTACCGTTATTGTAGAAGTTTCTCCCCAAAGTGGGTTTGCTTCTTTAGGATAGATTGAAACCGCCATTGCATTTTTAGTGCTTAATTTCACTGCCATTGCATCTAAGATAAATTTTCTTGAAGTTGCAATTCCAAAATCTCTAACGTTTTTAGCAGAGAATTTCCAGGTTTTTTTCTTGTTTGAAAATCCTTTTTCAGTTGCTTCAGCTTCGGCTTGTGTTACGATAACAACAGGCTTATCAAATGTTCTTTCAGCAAGTTCCCAACGCTTAACTTGTGCAGGAGTAAACACTTCACTCCTATTCATTAAGTCTCCTGTCGCTTCCATAACGTGGTCAGCAGGAACAGTAATATTTACGTCAAAATTACCAAATGGCAAAGCGAACTCTCCACTTCCCCAAAATTGCATATTTTGCCATCCTTCTACATCATTGTAAACGGCCATTCTTGGATAGAATTGAGCAATTACATAGATTTTGTTACCATCTTTTTCAAACAATTCATATCCTGAGCGCCCACCTTCTTTTTGGTAATTATTGATGTTGTAATTCCATTTGATCGAAAATGACATTGAAGTACCCGGCTTAAGCGGACTTGCCAAATTGATTCGCATCATCGTATGGTTAATCGTGTACGACATCATATTGCCTTTTACATCTTTAACTGACTCGATGTTGAAACCACGCTCTAAATCTTTTTTCAAGAATTTTTCAGCAAAACCTGCTGCTGGAAAAGTTTGTGTGATTCTATCACTTTCCGCTAATGGAGTTTCAGAATCTTTGGCAGCTTGATTTTGATCTAACTGAACCCAAAGATACTCTAGACTATCCGGAGAGTTGTTGTAATAGGTAACTGTTTCAGCTCCTGTTAATTTTGAGTTTTTATCGTCAAGTTCAATATCGATCTTATAATCGGCTTGTTGTTGATAATAAGCTGGTCCTGGCGCTCCCGCTGCATTACGAAACATATTAGGCGTTGCTAATAGATCGTACATTTGGCTGAACTTGTTAGTGTCGTATTTCCCTTGTTGTTTAGGAGCGACTGTGGTAGTTTTTTCTTGTGCGAATAGAAGCGCAGGCAGAAAAAGAAGTATGGATATTTTTTTCATAAATAAAACTATAGTTGTTTCAGTTTGTGAAAATAATAATTTTTAGTAAAACAGCAGTTGTTTGTTAAAATTTTAACACACCGTTTCTTGAAGAATCCGTAAAGAGGATGGTCTTTTTAGTTCCAAATGCAGTAACATGTGTAATGTTTTGCTGCTCAGAGCTCCAATCTATTAAAACTGCATTAAAAATTTCGATTGAATTCATTTTAGGAACAGCAACAATTTTAGAATAACAAACTAATACATCGTCCTCGGCTGTTTCTTTGCTCAAAAAAACGATTGGCTTGACTTGGCCGTTAATCTTTACAATAAAATTTTCTGCTAAATACTTTTTAAATAAAGTCACTTCTTGGTCTGTTTCCTCTGCCGTTCCAATATGAAAAGCTTTTCTCTTGTATTTTTTTTCAAGAGCTTTGTTTAGATCGTCAATAAATATTCTCGATGTAATTTCTAGCATCTTTTTTTCAGGAGCATAGTTTACTTGATAAATACCCAAATAAAATTTATGTGCCGTAAAAGATGTTAAAAGCAGAAATACCGTTAACAAAAATAGATATGATGTTCCTTTTTTCATTGTATGCGATCAGTTGTTGTTTCTTATAGTGCTGTTTGCAGCGACTCGATATTATTTTTTACTATCTGTAATTTCCTTGTATTCTCTATTTTTGGAAATCAAAAAG
>NZ_JAQWTM010000381.1 GCF_029242675.1 Flavobacterium sp. | reverse complement strand
ACACAACCACCTGTAGTGGTTACACTATAATTGATTACACTAGTTCCTGCTGCAACTCCAGTTACAACACCTGAAGCTGAATTTACTGTAGCTACCGTTGGTGAGGCACTAGACCATGTTCCTCCTGAGGTAGTACTAGAGAAAGTAGTGGTGTTTCCAACACACACTGTATTTGTTCCTGTTACTGTTTGTGCTACTGGAGCACTTACGGTAATAGTTCCTGTAGCGCTAACTGTGCCACAACCGCCTGTTAAAGGGATTGTGTAGTCAAATGTTCCTGCAGCCGTTGGAGTACCACTAATACTAATTGTGTTGGATGCAAAAGACGCTGTAACTCCTGCAGGTAAACCTGTAGCAGTTCCAATTCCAGTTGCTCTTGTTGTTGTATGCGTAATCGCAGTTAAAGCAGTATTAATACACAAATTTGGTGTTGATGATGCTGCTGATACTGTATTATTAGGCACTGTTAAAGTGGCTGAACTAGAAGTTACATTTCCGCAAATATAGTTTGATTGACTAACTATGACACGGTATTTGTAGCCATTCATATCGCAAGTGATATTTTTTAAACTTAATGTTGCTGTTGTAGCATTCGAATATATAGTTCCATTGGTTACATTAACAAATCCAGAACCGCTATCTACTTGCCATTGATACTGAGTTGTTCCTGATCCACCAGTAGCAGTTACTGTAAAAGCGGCAGTAAATGTTGTTGATGCCGTTTGATTTGTAGGCTGTCCTGCAGTAGCAATAGTACTTGCTGATCCCGCAGCAATTACATTAGTATATGATCCTGTATACGAAGCTGCTTTAACAGTTCCATTAGTATTAATAGCTGGTGTTCCAGTTCCATAAACTCCTCCATCTCCACCATCGGCAGTAGATAAATTATAATATTCATTAGCATCTGAACAACCATCATTATCAGAATCTAAATCTAAATGATTTGGTACTCCATCAGCATCTGAGTCTATTGCAATACAATAACTTAATTCATTAATCTGTAAAGAAATATTTGCAGGATTTCCACCATTTTTGGCAGTTGTAATAATTATTTGGTTTATTGGTCCTGTACTATTTATAGTAACACTATTTGCAGGTGCATTACCTACACCATTATTACTACTAACCGATTGTCCTATAAAGACTCCTCCACTTGTTAAATTAATATCTGTAATAGAAACAGGTACATTAACTCCGGAGTTATTTGCAGTTAAATCAGCTCTATCATTATTATCTATTCCGCTTAACTTAAAATTTAAATTATAAATAGGTTTACTAAAAGTTAGGGTGTAGACAGCAACTTTATTAGTTGGGAAATCAGTATTATTTGCTTGAACATTGATATAGCTTCCAGTTACCCCCGCAGAGGTTTGACTATTTACACCCGAGTTCCAGGTAGCGCCTCCTTTAAGTTCATATTTAAAAGTTCCTGTTACGTCTCCATAATTATAAACATTATTTACGGTACCAGGGTTAGCAGTGTTATTGTCGAATGTTTGCTCTAAAGCAATAAAGCCACTTGGACAATTTAATTCATTAATATCCAAAATACCGTCGTTATCGTCGTCTTCGTCACATATATCGGAAATTCCATCACCATCAGTATCAAGACTTGTTTGAGGATTTGGTAAAATTTCAACACTACTAGAAGCAGTAGAAGTACACGACGAAGTAGCTGCTATTACCGTGTAAGTTCCTGACGGAGCAGTGACCGTGTTACCGGATCTTGTTACTCCAACTGAAGGAGTTATTGTATAGGTATTACTAGCAACATAATTAGTGATTGTAAAACTACCCGTTGATGTCGTACAACTTGGATGAGTAGCAGGACTCAACGTTGGAGTAGCTGGCGTTGCGTTTACTGTCACAACCACAGATTTTACATCTGAGCACCCAATTGCGTTTGTACCTTTAATATAGTATGTACCTGCTGTTGCAGCTGTTGGGGTTGCGTAAGAAGATGTTGCAGCCGCGTTTGTCCAATAGGTAAATGTGGTTCCTGATGAAGTACCTGCTGTAATTGCTGCTGCCGTCAAATTAACTGTAGAAGGCGAACAAACCGCAGTTGGATTATTGACTTTTAACACAAAAGCTGAACAATCTGGATTTACAATAAGACATTGAGGCGTAAAATTTGATGCGATCCCTCCCGTCGTTGTTACATTAGAAATACTGTTTGTAAAAGCAGATGGATTACCTGAGCATGAAGTGTTGTACTGACCGGCTACATTTGTTATTTTAACTGTAAAAGTAGCTGTAGCTCCTCCAGGTAGCCTTAATCCCGAAACAGAAAAATTACCAGAACCTGCAACTGCCGTAACTGTTGCTCCAGAACCTCCTCCTGTATAAGTTGTTGTCACTTGTGGACTAGCTGCAATTTTAATTTTACTTGGTAAAGTATCTACAAAACCTAAATTTTGTAAAAGTGCCGCCCCTGTTGAAGTATTTTCTACTACCCATGTATATGTAGCAATTCCCCCATCGATAATAACCGAAGGAGAAACTGTTTTAGTTAAAGTTGGTGCCGTAACATCAATCGATATAAAATAGGAACCAGAAATAAGTACATCAGGTACATTAAAAGGAGTGGATCGTTGTCTTAACCTTATATTAATTGGATTGTTAGAATTAGGTAATATGTTTGATGCATCAAAAATATCTGCATCGTAATCCCATGCTTCAGCACGACCATATAAGTGACCGGCACTAACTGGGTTTCGGGTAATGATATTCCCACTTATTGCTGGACCACCATCCGCTGAAACGTTATTATTGGCAGACATGGCAATACTGCTATTTAAAGCATCACCAGTTGCGCCAGTACTTGGATCTGCTAAATTTGTTAAGGCCCCTGTTGTTGTACCAAATTGTATGTCATCAGGATAATTTCTATCACCATAAGTACCTGTAATACCTACAATAGCATTTATACTACCTGATCCTGGCACAGTGACATTATTTACATCTGTATCTACTGTAGTATTATTAAAAACTTGCCAATTATCAGCGACTGTAATATTTCTTGCTGGTGAATTAGCATTGCTGTAAACAACTATTATTGACCAGCCCCCCATTGGAAGCGTTGTTGAATTTGGTAAAGGATCAGCAAGAAAATACCTTCCAGCAGTTCCTCCTGAAGCAACACTAACGTAACCATTGGTTGGCATCATTGAAGTAACATCCCAAATAGCTTGATAAGTGCCACTACTATTTTTGTTGGATAACGAAGTACTTGCGTTCAAAACTGTGTAAGAAGGCGATCCTGGCGCCTTGAATTTTACAGATGTTATGGCACCTCCGCTAATAGCTTTTTCAACTGATAAATACGCTCTTTCTATAGTAGAACCAGGAGGTAAAATTAAGTCTGAACTAGTAGACAATGTAGTCGTAGGATCAGTATCAACATCAGGATTAAGTCGGAAGTCGTCTCTTGCGACGGAAGTATTATTGGAAAATTGAGTGCTGTAATACCATGAGTTACCAAACAACGTTGCGCCACCTTTAATGACGGACTGGTAACGTGTAGTTGTTTGCGCAAATGTATTACCAAATGATAGCATAAGTACGAAAAATAAGATGAATTTAAAAAATGCATTTTTCGTTGTAACATCAGACTGTAGGTAATTTTCTTTCATACTTCTTTACATCTTAAATTTTTATAATCTTTCAAGATTAATATTTTGTAAACTATTACAAATGGTTAAAATTTGTATTAGGTTATTCTTATGTATATTTACAACTTTTGTAGGTTGTTTTGAATTGTACTTCGATTTACGTTATCACGTTGGATCTGGTTTTGTATGTTCAAAAAATGTTGAATTTTCTTCCTGCGATGAATTTGTTAAGAAACGGAAATTTACATTGTAAATCTTTTTCTTGGTTACATCGTTAATTTCACACTAAACACTAACTAAACAAAAGTAGTTAAATATTTTTTTTTTTACGATTAATTTCTCTGTCAAATACCTATATAGCCGTTAAAGTGTTTATTTTTACTCATCTTCCTCTTTTTTTTTAAGTACAATTTGAACTACAAAATATTTTTGAACTGTAAAAACACTTAATATTCAAAATTTTATTCAAATATATTAGTTTGTTTCTAAATTCATGATAAAAACATCGATAAAAAGCATAAATTTACCGATAAAGTGTATTTATGTAGGTAATTTATTAAATAATTAAAGGAATTTTACCATTGTGATTTTCAAAGTAAAAAAATTGTAGTGGTAGTTGTACTCCTTTCTAAAATAATTCATTTAACTTACGTTCAGCTAAATCTTTTCATTATAATCTAGCTAATTTATTTACTTTATCAAATTAAAAGTTCAAATTATGAAAAACTTAATCTTGATTCGACACGCAAAATCTAGCTGGGACAGTCCAGTTAATGACATTGATCGTTTACTAGAAAAGCGAGGTATTGATGATGCTCATTTGGTTTCCTCTAATGTTCATGAATTTTTGCCGAAGTCTTTTACTATTTGTAGTAGTACAGCAAAAAGAGCTGCCTCGACGGCAATAATTTTTGCGCAAAATATTCATTTTCCTGTTGAAAGTATTGTATTTAGCAAGCAATTGTACACGTTTGACGGGAAGCAATTAGAAAAAATCATTAAATCTTTTGATAAAGTAGCCGATAATGTTATTCTTTTTGGTCATAATGCAGCTATTACAGATTTTGTTAATAAATTTGGGGATGTTTTAATAACTAATGTACCCACAGCAGGATTTGTATCAATTTCTTTTGATACCAATTGTTGGACAAAGATTAGTAAAGGAAAGACCAATAAAATAGTAAACCCAAAAGACTTAAAATAATTACCCTAGTGTTACAAAAAAAATATATTGACAGAGAGAAAAGTTGGTTAGCATTTAATGCAAGAGTACTTCAAGAAGCAGCTGATGATTCAGTCCCACTACTAGATCGATTGCGCTTTTTAGGAATTTTTTCAAATAATTTAGATGAATTTTTTAGAGTTCGTTTTGCGGCTATTCGCAGATTAAGTTTATCGGGGAAAACGGGAGAGAAAATCCTTGGCGGTATTTCGGCTCAGCAATTAGTTAAAGATATTACCGAAATTGTAATAGAGCATCAAACAGAAAGTTTGCTTATTTTGAAAGAAATAGAAACTAAATTGGAGACTGAAAATATTTTTATTATTAATGAAAATGAAATTTCTGAAGAGCAAGAAATATTTTTGAAAGACTTTTTTATTCAAAAATTGAGTCCAGAATTAGTAACTATTATCTTAAATGATTTAGCCGAATTTCCTTTATTGAGAGATAATATCGGTTATTTAGCTGTTAAATTGGTGATGAAAAAGGATGCTGAAGTGCGTTATGCCATCATAGAAATACCTAAGACAATGAATCGATTTGTTGTTCTACCTTCATCTGATCATAATCAATATGTGATTTTAATTGATGATGTGATTAGACACAACCTCGAGGGTATTTTTAATATTTTTGATTACGAAAGTGTCTCAGCTCACATGATTAAAATTAGTAGAGATGCCCAATTAGATATTGATAGTGACTTGAGTAAAAGTATGCTGGAGAAAATTTCAACCAGTGTTAAGGAAAGGCGAGTAGGAGAACCAGTACGTTTTATTTATGATCAATTGATCGAAGCAGATACACTTTCTTTTTTTCTTGAAAAGATGAAAATTGTATCTACAGATAGTATAATTCCTGGTGGTAGGTATCATAACCGACGCGATTATATGGATTTTCCTAGCCTAGGTAGATATGATTTATTGTACAAAAAAAATGTTTCATTACCGGTTCCAGGCTTAGATCTTGAAGGTAGTATTTTGGAAAAAATCAGTAAGAAAGATTATCTGTTAAACGCTCCGTACCAATCTTTCTCTTATCTGACTAAGTTTTTACGCGAAGCAGCTTTAGATCCAAAGGTGACTTCTATCAGTATTACGCTTTACCGACTGGCAAAAAATTCTCAAATTGTAAGTTCCTTGATCAATGCAGCTAAAAATGGTAAAAAGGTTACCGTACAAATTGAGCTGCAAGCACGTTTTGATGAAGCTTCAAATATATCGTATGCGGAGCAGATGCAAACCGAAGGGATTAATTTAATTTTTGGAATTAAAGGGTTGAAAGTACACAGCAAAATATGTGTTATCGAGAGAAATGAAGAAGGCAAGACCAAAAGGTATGGTTTTATTTCAACAGGTAATTTTAATGAAGCCACTGCGAAAATTTACACTGATGTGACCTTATTTACGAGTCATCAACAAATTTTAAAAGATATAACTAAAATATTTGAATTTTTTAATATCAACTATCGTATTCACCGTTATAAGCACTTAATTGTATCTCCTCACTACACCCGTAGCCGATTTTATAAGCTAATTGATAGAGAAATTTCGCATGCTTTGGCAGGAAGAAAAACCTATATCAAGTTAAAAATGAATAGTCTTTCTGATTTTGGAATGATTGATAAATTATATGAGGCTAGTAATGCCGGTGTAAAAATTCAATTAGAGGTTAGAGGTATTTGTTCCTTGATTCCGGGTGTGAAGGGCATGAGTGCCAATATTGAAGCAATTAGTATAGTTGATAATTATTTGGAACATTCTAGAATATATATATTCGGTAATGCAGGACAAACAGAGGTTTATATCTCTTCAGCTGATTTTATGACAAGAAATTTGGACGGAAGAGTGGAAGTTACCTGTCCAATATACGACCAAGAAATTAAAAAGGAGCTTATTGAAAATTTTGATTTAGGATGGAAAGGTAATGTCAAGGCCAGGTACCATTCTGAAAATTTAGATAATAAATACAGAGATAGTAATGGTGAACCTGTTTTTAGGGCTCAACTTGAAACGTACAAATATTATCAATCGAAAGTTAATGTGGTGAATGAAGACCATATTTAATAATGAAATAACGTTTTTTAACGTCCCAATACACACAAATACGTTATGATTAAAATTAAAAAATACGCAGCAATCGATATTGGATCTAACGCCATGCGACTTTTAGTTGTGAATATTGTAGAACAAGAAGGTAAAGAAACGCAATTTAACAAAAGCTCACTCGTGCGCGTACCTATTCGTTTAGGGCAAGATGCATTTACCGTAGGAGAGATTTCTGATGAAAATATTGATAGGATGTGTGATGCCATGAAAGCATTTCATCTCCTCATGAAAGTACATAAAGTACAAGATTACAGAGCGTACGCTACTTCAGCTATGCGGGAAGCATATAACGGTAAGGAAGTTGCAGATTTAATTCAAGACAAAGCCAACATTAAAATTGAAATTATTGATGGTAAAAAAGAAGCGCAGATTATTGC
>NZ_JAQWTM010000368.1 GCF_029242675.1 Flavobacterium sp. | reverse complement strand
TCAATAATTGATTCATCATTTTGTAAGCCGCTAGCTGAAATCTTTTTTCTAGTTTCTCACCGTGGTAGTTCAACCAACTCTCCACTTGAAAAGTTTCGAGTTGGGTATTGATATCGCGATTGAATTTCTCTTTGAATGACTCTGGCGTGCGGTAACACAGCATGGCGTGTATGCGTGCGTCCTCGATTGGTTTTTTATCCAATGTCAAATCTTTTATTGTTTGATTTGTATTTGGAAATATTAAAAAGAAAAAACTAGGTGTATTCTAGAAAAATTCTTGTTGTTATCTTTCCACTTTTGGGAGTGGTAGAATGCAGCACCTTCTTCGATTGCTCGAAGGGTTGCTAAGGATTCATCGGGTCTATTCCCTCTTCCTTTCTTTATAACATTTCAATACGTGTATGAACTACGAAGGGCAAATTAACTACTTATTTTTTTTATTTGCAACTATATTCAGCTTTGATTTCGTTTTAGTCTTAAGCTAAAATAAAAACGCAAGGAAAAAATGAAGTTCGAAATTCAGTTCACCTTGCGTGTGTTAGACCAAAAAGTATAGCGTACATCACTTTAGATAAAAAGTGTATCATTCTCTTTTGAGTACATCAAAAACTGTAGAGAATTTGGTGTCTTACTGCTGTTTTTCGCTTCAAAATCGTTGATTCCAAACCTTGGATTGATTAAATCATCTACTGTAAAGATAATTGGACTTTTCTTTGTTCTTAGGTTTTTAAAAAAACCTATTGCTTTAGATATGCTATTAATTGCTTTCATATTTTTATCGAATTAGTTGTTGTTTTTAATACTTACTGCTTTTGTCGAGTTTCCTTCAAGTTAAAAAAAAAGCCTCCCAAATATTGGGAGGCTGCTGCAAACTTATATATAGTATAAGGCAATCACTTCCCAATGGATGATTTCGATTTCATTTTTAAATTAACAAGAAGAATTAAATTCATTTTTGGTATTTTATTTTCACAAATTTCAAGAATTTTTACATTCCTACCTAATGATTTACAGTATTTTAACATTGATTTAATCAAAATAGTATAATTTCATAACATAGACCTAAAATAGTATAACAATTACGCTTTGTATTCTGAACAAATTGTTAAAATCGCACACTGTTCTTTTAAAAAGATCCTACAATCGTACCTAAATTTCAACGATTACTCTCTTAAAAGCACCTTATACATAAAAATCATTCCATTTGAAGACTATAAAAACTACCTAAAAATATTTTTACAACAAAAAAGAGCGGTTTAATTTGTAATTCAAAATGGTTTCCTACCGTTGCACTCGAATACAAGAGGAACAATTTGAACTGATTGCAACCTCTTCATAATGAATGGAATTCATTATGACTACTGAAAAAAAAATCAGTAGAAAAAATGCTAAAGCAGAAACTCTCCTTTAGCCTTTATAGTTGCATTGTTTTTTCCTCGCTTAATTTAAAAATACTATATATTATGGCTTATTTATTTACGTCAGAATCTGTGAGTGAAGGACATCCAGACAAAATTTCAGATCAAATTTCAGACGCATTAATTGACAACTTTTTAGCTTTTGATGCCAACTCAAAGGTAGCTTGTGAAACTTTAGTAACTACAGGTCAAGTTATATTGGCTGGAGAAGTAAAGTCTAACACCTATTTAGATGTGCAACAAATTGCACGTGATGTAATCAAAAAAATTGGCTACACGAAGTCAGAATATATGTTTGAGGCAAACTCTTGTGGTATTCTTTCTGCTATTCATGAGCAATCTGCTGATATTAATCAAGGAGTTGATCGTTCTAGCCCAGAAGAACAAGGAGCTGGAGATCAAGGAATGATGTTTGGATATGCTACTAATGAAACAGAAAATTTCATGCCATTAGCATTGGACCTTTCTCATAAATTATTGCAAGAATTAGCAATTTTAAGAAGAGAAAATAACGAAATCACTTATTTACGTCCTGACGCTAAATCACAAGTGACTTTAGAATATAGCGACGACAACAAGCCTACTCGTATTGACGCGATTGTTATTTCGACACAACACGATGATTTTGACGAAGAAGCAACGATGCTTGCTAAAATCAAAAAAGATATTGTAGAGATCCTAATTCCTAGAATCATCGCAAAAAATCCAACAAATGCTCATTTATTTAATGGCGCAATTACATACCACATCAACCCTACTGGAAAATTTGTAATTGGTGGACCTCACGGTGACACTGGTTTAACTGGTAGAAAAATCATCGTAGATACTTACGGAGGAAAAGGCGCTCACGGTGGTGGTGCATTCTCAGGTAAAGATCCATCTAAGGTTGATAGAAGTGCTGCTTATGCTACACGTCATATTGCTAAAAACTTAGTTGCTGCAGGTGTTGCTGACGAAATTTTAGTACAAGTTTCTTATGCTATTGGTGTTGCAAAACCAATGGGGATTTTTATTGAGACTTACGGAACATCAAAAGTAGACTTGACAGATGGACAAATTGCGAAAAAAGTAGAAGCTATTTTTGACATGCGCCCTTACTTTATTGAGCAACGTTTAAAATTAAGAAATCCAATTTATAGCGAAACTGCTGCTTACGGGCACATGGGACGCACACCAGAAACAGTAACAAAAACATTTTCTGCACCAGGAGGATTAACTAAAACAGTTGAAGTAGAATTATTTACTTGGGAAAAACTAGACTTTGTTGATCAAGTTAAAGCTGAATTTGGATTGTAATTAATCCTACCGTTTATATAGGAAGGCTGCTTTTAATTAAGCAGCCTTTTTTTATGTCTTAATTTTTGTTAGCACACAGCATAAACGTAGCAATCACTTTAAACTAAAAGCTGACTATAAAGCATAAAAAAGGCTGCCTAAAAAGACAGCCTTTTAAATAGTTTACAAAACTTATAATTTATAGGTAATACCTAATTTAGCACCACTTACAACGTTGCCGCCACCTAATTGAAGATTTACTCCAAAATTCTCATTGAAGAAATAACGACCACCAACTTGCAAACCTAAACCGAAATTATCAGCTCCTGCATAATTGTATGAATTTCCATTTTGCTTAGATGACCAATTGTAGTAATTTAAGTTAGCTCCTGCATAAAAATCCCACTCACTAGGAATATCTAATATTTCATTAAAATGGTAATTACCGTTTGCTTGGATTCCAAAAATTGAACTTTTCACATCTCCAAATCCACCACCAATACTTTGGTTATAAGACTGGTAAGAAAGCTCACCACCAATAGTAAAGTTGGTAGCGATACCATAATCAAGTCCTGCATAAACAGGCGTTCCCCATCCTGAAGTTCCTAATCCTGCGTTTAATTGTAATCCACCTTCTTCTAGAGGTGCTTGCGCACTTGTAAATCCAAATGCAAAAAATGCTTCTAATAAAGCAATTTTTTTCATAATCTGTTTCTTTGTTTGTTTGTTATTTCTTTGCCAGCAAACGCTATAGCATTCCAAATGCGAAAATAGTAATTTCCCTTCTACTTACGCCTCAGTTTTACTGAAAATTATAAGAATTTAGCAACAAATTACAAATTATATTTCAAACTAAATATTATATATCGAGGTTGCACCATATACTGCGAAGTTCTAAAACCTGTTTGGCTAAAACTATCGTCATTCAACGTTTTAGTATTTAATAAATTGGTCGCCGCTACTGTATACTCCATTTTGGCATCTTTTTTACGGAAGTTTAAACTTGCATTAAGGAACTCGTACTTGTTATTGACTGTCCCTTGAGAATTAGAATAATTGTATTTATTATAATCAGCGGTAAATGAAAAACTTTTCAAGAAAAGGTAATCCACTTTTGCAAAGGGTTGCTTGGTTTTAAAAATCGTATTTTGGTAATCATTTAATGATAATGAATACCCTACTTCTAGATTAGGCCAAACTTTAAACTGTGTTCCTAATGAACCTCTATAGCTTTGAGTAAAACTATTAGTCGTTTGTACAAAATCAATAGTAGGATTCGTTGGATCATTCGGATTTGCTCGTAAACTGTTGAATTTTGACCAGTTTAAATTCACATTTACCGATGCCTTGTAATATTTCAGAAAAGAACGTTGGTACCCTACTATTCCGTTTAAATTCTCATTCTCAAAATCGGCATTCACTTTTTCACTAATTTGATTTATACCTGTAAAATAAGCTCTGTTTACAACTGGATTGGTCGTTTTACTGTAATTAATATTACCAAACATCGTAGTGAAATTATACAGATTGTATTTAAAATAACGCAAGGAATGTGTTTCTTGCAATGCGTTTTCTAAAAATCGATTTCCTCTACTAAAGGAATTAAAGTTAGAAAAAACATATCCCTGTACGAATGAGCTAATGTCATTAAAAACGTTGGCTTTTCTAAAGTTGTACGTGATTGATTCTGATTTTTTAATTTGATATTGTGCAAATAGATCTGGTAAGAATCTGCTAAAATTATCTTCTTGTTTCGTTCCCAATTGCTGGTTGTTCGTATTGTACTGGTGCAAACTAATACCCGGATTGAATGTGAATTTACCCGTAATAAATTTATAATGTGCTCCCACGTAGGCGTCGTTAAAACGGTATTGCACATCGTTTCTATAATCTGGGTCATTTAACGGTGATTGTGTACCATTATCCAATAACTGATAGATTGACGAATTATAATCTTGAAACAAGTTTGTGTTTCCTACCGTAATGTTCAAATTACTTTTAGCGGTCAAGGAATAATAGTAATCCGCTTTTACATCCAGCTTGTTTGTTTTCACAAAACGATCTTGATTGATATTAAAACTACTTTGATTGCCGTTAAAACCTAAAAAAGGAAAAGGATCTCTTAATAGATCTGGGTTATAAAACGGGTCTTCATCTTGATACAAATGTTGCATTTCCAGAGACCAAGTGCTTTTTTTGTTCTGTGTCCAAAACATATTCACACTTTGATTGACCGCTACTGGTTCTTGTTTTTTAAAGGATTTAATGATGTTATTTTGAGAAACATTCCCGTTAGGATTAAATGTAACCGAATTAGTAACGACATCATTGTCCTCTGTTTGGGTCGACTTTCGGTATGAAACATCGTAATCGAATTGAAAATTGGTATTAGGCTTGAATTTAGAACCTAATTTAAAGATTGCTAAATTGTTTCTTAGATTAGAATTATCCGTTCTATTCTCTGTGGTACTGATGTCCGTTGAATTAGGTTGAAAAATACCACTTTTACTTTGGGTGTTGGTCAATGTTATATTTGAAGAAAGCACTCCAAAAGCACTCAAACTCCATTTTTTAGACATTTGATGCGTCAAGTTCATTGCTCCAAATCTATTGTCGATATCCGCAGCTCTATTATCGCGAGCCGTAGATATTCCCAAATCATTCGTCGAAACATTAAAATTAGTTCCACTTTTACCAATCGTATTTCTTGACCCTCCAGTTAATCTAAAATAATCTCTAATGGAAAACGGCACATCTCCAATATTATTAAAATTAGTCAATACATTGACACTTGTTTTAGGGCTGTAGTAAAATAATTTTGGATTGATGATAAATCGCTCGCCAAAATCTGTTCCTGCTGAAATATCTCCAAACCAAAAATTCTTCTTTCCTGATTTTAACTTGATATTAATAGCTACATCATCGTTGTTGTTTTCTAGCCCTTTTAACTGACTTACATCGCTAAAATTTCGCAATACTTGGATTTTATCAACTGCATCAGAAGGGATGTTTTTAGAACCTAACTTTGTATCTCCTTCAAAAAATTTCTTCCCATCAACTAACAATTGAGTAACCTTTTTCCCTTCGACTTCGATTTCACCATCAGCATTTACCTCAACACCTGGCAATCTTTTTAAAACGTCCTCTAATTTTTTTTCAGTTCCTGTTTTAAAAGAATCGGCATTATAAACAATCGTATCTCCTTTTATTGACACTGGCATTTCACGCACAATTTCAACTCCGTCCAATTCGATTCCCCCTTCATCAAGAACTACCGTTTTAGTAATATTCTCGGCAGCGGTTGTTAATTGAATCTCTTTATTCTGCATTCCTAAAAAACTTACCTTAATCGTGTAAGCGGTATTAGGTTTCAAATTAAGAGAGAATTTCCCCTTGTCGTTCGTAATCGCATAGGCATCCATGGCCTTTGTAGTGGTGTTAACGGCCATGACATTTGCCATTTCTAAACCTATTGCCTTAGAATCTGTAATGACTCCCTCCAACTTAACAGATTGACTAAATGAAAATAAGCTCGTGAAAAAGAATAAAAGAAGTAGTGATTTTTTCATATTGGTTGTATTAAAAAAGATCGTGTTACCGAAAGTTGCTACTTAATTACCAATTCTAAATTGTCCACCACCATTACCACCTCGGCCTTGGTACATCTCTCTCATTTCTTGCATCTTTTTTAAGCTGGTTTCATCAAATTCTTTTTGACTAATTAGCTTACCTTTAGTTGGTGCTTTGATCTCAGTTTTAGTTTTTGGATTTAAAACCACCTTGGAACACAAGATAACCGTAGTACCATCATTTACTTCCAAAATCAATCCTGGTAATCCCCAATATTTGTCAGGACCTTGGTTTACAGGAATTTCTGGAGTGTACCAAGCGGTAACAATTTTTTCTTTGGGCATTTCAAGGTTATCCATGAAGTTGGTTTTCTTCTCTTTATCCTCTTTTTTGTCGGCAGTTGCGGTTTTATCATCGTCTTTTCTTGATCTCAAGTTTCTGAAATCACTTTGACTAACCGGAATTACGGCCGTTGCTTTAAAACAATTGTAGCCACCTATCACTCTAGTTTCGCTTTCCATTTTCCAATTTAAACTGGAAAGAGAATCTTTTACTAAAAACTCTTTACCCATTAAATCTTTGTCAATAGAATAGTATTTCTCTTTAACATTTTTATACAAGGTACCTCCACCACCGGTCATGGACATCATAAATCTCATTCCACCTCCTTGTGCCGGACCTTCTAATCGTTCTTCTTCTTTATAAATAGATGCCGTTTTATCAAAATTCAACATGAAGGTTTTTTCAAACATGGCTTTCATACCTTCTTCCATGTTTTTTTGCATTTCAGGAGTCACATTCCTGTTTCCTGCCATTCTGTTTTTAAATTCAGCCGTACTAGTTTTAGACTCATAGACTGCCATACCCTGAAAAGATTGAGCATTAGCTCCCAAATAGGTTAAAAAAATCAACCCTAAAGTTCCCATTATTTTATACATAGCTTTATAATTTTTAAAGTAAGACTATTCGTAAACTGTTTTGTTACACTGCATTTAAAAAATAATAAGACTCTGTAAATGGTAAAAGGTTTAATTGTACTTTAGCTCTTGATGAAAAAAATAGTATTACTCTTTATTATTCTCCTACACTTTGGTGTTTTTGCTCAAAATAAAATGAGTGAAGTCACGCTACTAAATACTATGGCATTAGTAGCTGAACAAATAATTGGCCAAGATCAATTTGGCTTTACCTATTATAAGACTAACAATGTTTTTTATAAAATGAAAGATGGTATATCCTTCGAGTACAAAAACATTTCATTAGGAACAATAACCAAAGTTGATATCAAAAATCCATTGAGGATACTACTGTATTACGAGAACTTCAACACGGTTATCCTGTTAGACAACCAACTGAACGAAATTCAAAAAATTAATTTTTCTGAAACTAACAATTCTCTTCTAGTAAGTAAAATTGGAATCGCTTCTCAAAATCAGTTATGGGTATTTAACGAATTGTTGCAACAAATAGGGCTCTATGATTATTTAAAAAATGAATACAAATCGATTTCAACGCCCTTAACTGTTAAGATAAAAAAATACCAAACTAACTTCAACTCTTTTGAGTGGATCGATGAAAATAACATTTGGTATCGTTGTGATTTATTTGGAAAAGTAACAAAAGAAACCAAAGTACCTGATTTTGATCAGTTGTTATTGCTTAGTGACAAGGAACTAATTTATGCATCAAACCAGCATTTGTATCATTTTGACGGAACTAAAAACGAAGTTAGCCCACTCAAAATTTTAGAAAAAAGCTTCACTAATTTTGATTACAAAGACCAAATTTTATCTATTTTTACAACCGAAGGAATTATCAATTATAAAATCACAAGACCGTAATGCACATAGCAGTAGCAGGAAATATAGGTTCAGGAAAAACAACATTAACACGCTTACTGGCAAAACACTTTAAATGGGAGCCTCATTTTGAAGACGTAGTAGACAATCCGTACTTGGATGACTTTTACCATCAAATGGAACGTTGGTCGTTTAATTTACAAATCTATTTCTTGAATAGTCGTTTCCGTCAGGTAATGCAAATTCGCGAAAGCGGTAAGAAAATCATTCAAGACCGGACCATATATGAAGATGCTCATATTTTTGCGCCAAACCTTTATTCTATGGGGTTGATGACAAACAGAGATTTTCAAAATTATTCGTCTCTTTTTGAGCTGATGGAATCTACGGTAAAAGCACCTGATTTGCTAATTTACCTAAGAAGCTCTATTCCTAATTTAGTGGGACAAATTCACAAACGAGGACGCGAATACGAAAACTCTATTTCGATTGATTACTTAAGCCGATTGAACGAGCGGTACGAAGCTTGGATTCACTCTTATGATCGCGGTAAATTACTAATTATAGATGTGGACAACATTAATTTTGTAGACAATCCCGAGGACCTTGGAAATATCATCACTAAGATTGATGGGGAATTAAACGGATTGTTTTAGTTTTTTCTGCTGCACAATTTTTTAAAAAATAGTACATAACAATAAAAAATGCCTCATTTTCATGAGGCATTTTTTGTTATTACATAAAGATAGCATTACTTGAGTCCATCAATTTTAGACTGTACTTCAGCCTCTGTCCCTTCAAATTTTTGAACATCTTGTTTACCGTCTATTGTTGTTGTAACCGTTGCTGTAACTTTTCCATCAACATTAGTTTTTTCGATAGTAACTTCTTTAGACATTCTTTTAGTAGTTTCTCCTGTTGCATTCATAAACTTACAGGTAGCGCTTTTACATCCTTTCGCCATACACTCCTCTTTTGACATTGAAGTACATTCCTTCATAGACATACAACAAGATGCCATACCTTTATCAGTGATCGTGTGAGTTCCACTTCCTAAAATTGGCGCCATTACTAAACCTATCAAACAGGTTAATTTGATTAAAATATTCATTGATGGACCCGAAGTATCTTTAAATGGATCACCAACTGTATCTCCCGTAACCGCGGCTTTGTGTGCATCTGAACCTTTGTAGGTCATCTCGCCGTTGATCATCACTCCTGCTTCGAAAGATTTTTTAGCATTGTCCCAAGCTCCTCCTGCATTGTTTTGAAAAACAGCCCAAAGCACTCCTGAAACCGTTACACCTGCCATATAACCACCAAGCATTTCAGCAATTAGTTGGTTATTATCTGCGTAAACTAGTTTGCCCAAAAGTACAATAGCAATAGGAAAACCAATCGTCATAATACCTGGTAACATCATTTCGCGTAAAGCGGCTTTTGTCGAAATATCTACACATTTAGCGTATTCAGGCTTGCCTGTACCTTCCATGATTCCCGGAATTTCCTTGAATTGACGACGCACTTCATACACCATATCCATCGCTGCTTTCCCAACCGAATTCATCGCTAGGGCGGAGAAAACCACAGGAATCATTCCACCCACAAATAACATTGCCAGTACTGGCGCTTTGAAAATATTAATTCCGTCGATTCCTGTAAACGTTACATAAGCAGCAAATAAAGCCAATGAAGTTAATGCTGCCGAGGCAATCGCGAAACCTTTTCCTGTTGCAGCCGTAGTATTTCCTACTGAATCTAAAATATCTGTACGTGTTCTCACTTCTTTAGGCAATTCGCTCATCTCAGCAATTCCACCTGCATTGTCTGATATTGGTCCAAAAGCATCAATTGCTAATTGCATTGCAGTAGTGGCCATCATAGCTGATGCTGCCAATGCAACACCGTAAAAACCTGCTAGTGCATAAGTAGACCATATTGCTGCTGCAAATAATAAAACGGTTGGGAAAGTCGAAATCATTCCGGTAGCTAGACCTGCAATTACGTTTGTCCCCGCTCCAGTTGACGATTTTTGAACAATGGCCATCACTGGTTTTGTTCCTAATCCTGTATAGTATTCCGTTACTGAAGAAATAGCTCCACCCACAAACAATCCAATTAAAGTTGCATAAAACACTCTCATAGAAGAAATGTCTTGGCTTCCTTCACCAAAGAATTCCATTTTCATTGTTTCTGGCAACATATATTGTACTAAGAAATAGCAAGATACTGCGGTTAAACCAATTGAAACCCAATTTCCAATATTTAATGCTTTTTGAACTTGTGGTTCTTTAGCATTGTCATCTGTAATTTTAACTAGTAGTGTTCCAATGATTGAAAATAAAATACCAAAACCTGCTATGGCCATTGGTAATAAAATAGGTCCTATTCCGCCAAAGGCATCAGCAATACTACCTCCCATATCTTTAATCACATAATTCCCTAATACCATTGCAGCTAAAACAGTTGCTACATAGGACCCAAATAAATCGGCTCCCATTCCGGCTACATCTCCAACATTGTCACCCACATTATCTGCAATTGTTGCTGGATTTCTTGGATCATCTTCGGGTATTCCAGCTTCGACTTTACCTACTAAATCAGCACCTACGTCCGCAGCTTTGGTATAGATTCCACCACCTACACGGGCAAACAATGCAATCGACTCAGCTCCCAATGAAAAACCAGCTAGTGTTTCCAAGACAACCGTCATATCTTCGGAGCTAGTCCAAACCCCGTTCATAAAATAATGAAAAAAGAAAATAAAGAAACCGGTCAAGCCAAGTACAGCCAATCCTGCAACTCCTAATCCCATCACCGTTCCTCCACCAAAGGATACTTTTAAAGCTTGCGGTAAACTAGTACGCGCAGCCTGAGTTGTTCTAACATTCGTTTTGGTGGCTATTTTCATTCCCATATTCCCTGCTAAGGCCGAGAAAAACGCACCAAAAACAAAGGCAATAACTATAAATAAATGCGTCTGAACGCCTTCGATTTGTGTAATTCCGGCTAACACAACACTTGCAATAACTACAAAAATAGAGAGCAACCGGTATTCGGCTTTTAAGAAAGCTAATGCGCCTTCATAGATGTAATCTGAAATCTCTTTCATCTTACCGTCTCCGGCATCTTGTTTTAATACCCACGATCGTTTCATCCACATGAAAAGCAGTCCTACCACTGCCATAACTATTGGCAAATAAATCATAATTGAATTCATAAATTTGTTTTTTTTTGGTTGTTGGTTAATAATCAATAAAGTATAAAAACGAATTTAAACAAAAAAGCAACACTCTTCACAGAATGTTGCTTTTTTTATAAATTATCAGGGGAAATATTATTTAATACTAAATAATCCCTCTGGTTTATTTTCGATTTGATCAAAACGTTCAGTACATTTTCTGATGATTTCATATGCTTCATCAACATTTCCCCATCCGCCTACGTCAACCGTTTTATTTTCAAGGTCTTTATACACTTGGAAAAAGTGCTCGATTTCTTTTAGTAAGTGTGGATTCATATCTGATAAATCATTTAATGAATTCCAAATAGGGTCAGAAACAGGTACGCAAATTACTTTTTCGTCTGGTCCTTTATCATCTGCCATATGGAAAACCCCAATTGGTTTTACCTCCATTACACAACCAGGAAAAGTAGGCTCGTTTACTAAAACCAATACATCCAATGGATCACCATCTAAAGCAAGAGTTTCAGGAATGAAACCATAATCAGCTGGATACATCATCGAAGAGAATAACATTCTATCAAAACGCATTCTTTTGATTTCGAAATCATATTCATATTTATTTCTACTTCCTCTTGGAATTTCGATAAGTACATCGAAAGTTTTTATTTTGTCTGCAGTCATTTTAGTTTTGTCTAATGTTCATTTTAATTTGGCTGCAAAAGTAACTCAAATACCCTTTTATAACAAAAAATTTTATGGTTAAAACCACCTAAATATAGCTTTCTAGCTCATAACTATTAAAAATAAAAACCAATCGAGGCTTTTATAGTGAAGTT
>NZ_JAQWTM010000114.1 GCF_029242675.1 Flavobacterium sp. | reverse complement strand
TGTGGGTAGTAGTGGCGCATTGGTAGCCGCTATATATGATAAATACGCACACAACAAAATCACTGTTCTAGAAAACTTGACAAGAGAAAAATTACTAGAATTAAAAAATATCTTTTCACAAATGGAAAGTTTTTTCCATGGTAAGAGTTCTGGTTTAGACCCTCTAAACAGTTATTTAAGCATACCAATCCTTATTAACTCTAAAGACAACATTGAAGCCACTGGAATTCCAAACCAAAGTTTTGACGGGAAAGGCGCTGTGTTTCTACTTGATTCTGGAATTATCGGAGAGACTGCTCCAATGGTGAATATTTTTATGGAAAACTTAAAAAACAAAGGCTTCCGAACCATGTTGAAAAACCAGTTTGTAAAATATACGGATCTTTGTGTAGAGAACTTTCTTGGTGGCGACATGAAATCTTTGTTTCTTAATACTAAAGAATTATCTAAAGTGGTTTTGAGTAATTTTAAACCAATGATCCCAGAACAATTCCATGCGATTTGGCAAAACGGAATTGACACTAATGATTATTACTTGAAACTTTGTGGATCAGGCGGTGGTGGTTATATTTTAGGTTTTACTGAAGACTTAGAGCGTGCTAAATTATCCTTGAAAGATTACAAACTTGAAGTTGTTTATCAGTTTTAAAACAAATTATTTACCTACTAGCGCTAATTTTGTGCCCTCATAAAACAAAATTGTTGGCGAATTAAGTCAACGCGTTTTCAAGGAGAACATTGAAAATAGCGAGTGACATCTTTTGTTTTTATAAAGCGCATTTACTAGATAAGTATGAATAACAAAGCTATCACTAAAAAATTTACTCCACATACTATTTTCACACCGCTCGTGATTGTAGTTCTGTCCTGCTCGTTTTTGATTTTTGTAAACTACTACACTATTAAAATTCTTTCTTCATGTAGGGCATATGTTAATGGAGAATCACACTATTCTAAAGCACAAAAAGATGGTACTAGAAATTTAATTTCCTATCTATTTACCGGAGAATCAAAAGAATGGAAAGATTTTAATATAGAATTACTTGTTCCTCAAGGAGATCGTTTAGCTCGGATTGAATTACTTACAACCAAAAGAAAAAACGTTATCAAAGATGGATTTCGAGCTGGGAGAAATGATGAAAAAGACATAAATGACATGATATGGCTTTTTAATAATTTCAAAAACATCTCTTTTTTTAAAACTGCCATATCAGAATGGGGCAAGTCAGACCGCCAAATCGAAAACCTAACGAAATTAGGTCATGAAATTAATTCTCAGATGAAAAAGAAATCACTTTCAGCAATCGAGAAGAAATCTTTTTTAAATCAGATAAACAACATATCGCATGAAATTAATAGTAGTGAAAGTAAATTTTCCTACTCTTTGGGAGAAGGAACTAGAGCGATGAAAACCTATCTTTTATTAATAAATATCGTCTTGACACTGATCATAATAAGTAGTGTTAGTGTATATTATAACGTACTATTTGGTAAATTAAAAAAATCTACTGCTGAAACCGATAAAAAGAACAGCAAATTAATTATTGCGAATAAAGAATTAGATAAGTTTGTTTATAGTGCATCGCACGACCTTAGGGCTCCCATTTCTTCCCTTCAAGGACTTATTGAAGTAATGAAATTAGAGCAGGATTCAGATCAGTTTAACCTCTATCTAAACATGATGAGTGATAGTTTGATCAAGCAAGATCAATACATTCGAGATATTATCGACTACTCAAGAAATAAAAGAAAGCAGATTACCATAACTAATCTTAGCTTGGCAACGTTAATAAACGAGAGTATCGCCCAAAATAAATTTACGAAGTCCTCTTGTTCGATAACAATAACCACAGACTTGGCGATAGACCTAATCACTAATGATGAACTGAGATTGCGCATCATTATAAATAATTTCCTATCTAATGCCATCAAATATTCTGATCCCGAAAAAGAAAATCCATTTTTGCATATTAAGACATATCTTAATAAAAATGGTTTTATAATTGAGTTTTCAGATAACGGTACTGGAATAGACCTGGCACACCAAGACAAAATATTTGATATGTTTTTTGTCACTAACTCATCTAACAACGGCTCCGGTTTGGGTCTATATATCGTGAAAGAAGCTGTTGAACACTTGAATGGATCAATAAAGGTAAGTTCCAAAGTTACTGTTGGAACCACTTTTACAATCACAATACCTAACAATCATGAAGCTAAATCATAAAATATTAATCATTGATGATAATGTCATTGACCAGATTGTCACCAAACAACTGCTCAAAAAAAAACTGAACCTACAGGATATTCATGTGGTTAATAGTGGCAAAGAAGCTCTACAATGGTTGCAACATTATAAAAAAGAAAAGGATGTTTTTTTGGTTATTTTACTAGATATAAAAATGCCTGAAATGGATGGTTTCGAATTTTTAGACGAATTTGACAACCCACACAATAGGATTAGTATTGATGATTTTGTAATTGTAATGCTCTCCTCCTCCCTAGACCCTAACGATAAAAAAAGAGCTCAAAAAAATACGCACGTACATACGCTCTTGAGCAAACCACTTCAAGTTGAAGAATTATCAGCAGTACTACTTGCAACCGAAACTAAAAGCTAGTCCACTTTTAATTCGTCTCAAAAAGAGCCTATGAAATAAAGTGGAAATACTATGTTTTAAATATTTTGTAGGTTTTTACCAAAACAAAGCCTTAAATTTGATGTAAGATAAAGACACTTTTTATCAACCACTATTTCAAAACGCGTTTCCAAAATGTTAAGCAGAAAACAAAAGCTTTTATTAATGAAAATCATCAGTTTGTTCTCTGTAGTTAGAGGGTACAACATTCCGGTGATCATCTTAGCACAATACCTTTCTGCCCTGTTTATTCTCGCTCCTGAAAAAGGAACATTAGCTAATCTATTAGACTTAAACCTGTTTTTATTGGTTTTAGCTTCGTCCCTAACAATCGCCTCAGGTTACATTATTAACAATTTCTACGACAGCCAAAAAGACTTGATAAATCGACCTAATAAATCGATGCTGGATCGATTAGTAAGTCAAAAAACGAAGCTTTCCGTTTATTTTATTTTAAACTTTATCGTTTCCTTTTTAGCATTAATAGTATCGTGGCGTGCTTTCTTGTTTTTTTCGACTTATATATTTCTGATTTGGTTTTACTCTCATAAAATAAAAAAGTACCCTTTGATTGGGAATTTAACTGCGGCCGTTTTAGCAGTTATTCCGTTTTTTGCCATCTTACTACACTACTACTTCAACTTAAGTTTTGAAGAAATTGCAAGTTACAAAAACAATTTAGCCGTTATCTTTTCGCATGCCTGCTTTCTATTTCTTCTTTTACTCATTAGGGAAATGATTAAAGATTTAGAAAACATCAAAGGCGATTTAGCGAATGGATATCAAACTGTACCGATATTATATGGAGAAATCATGTCAAAAAAAATCATTACACTTCTAGTAGGATTGACTATTGTGCCAGTTTACTTATTGGTTGACGTGTATGATGTGGGCATGATGGAAATCTACTTTTATGGTTGCCTTATTCTGTTACTTTTCTTCTTACTCTACTTATGGAAATCAGAACGTAAAGGCCAGTATTTACTACTTCACAATGTATTGAAGTTTTTGATTGTGGCTGGTGTTTTTTGCATAATCCTCATTAACCCAAGTGCATTATGGAACAGTAAAAAAATACTGTTACTACTTTAAAACTGTTTTCATTCTGTTTTTTGATTGTACTACTAGCCTAGCCCTGATTGCAACGGCATCCTTTTACTTTTTTTTTCTAAAAGTAAAAGATACAGTGGAAAGCAGGAGAGTGCTCCTAAAAAAAATACCAGAGAATTGATTCTACTCTAAATTAAGGATTTAGCATTTTAATGTGGAGTTATTGATTGCCAATTATATAAATAGTATCTTTGCGCAAATTATCGATTATTATGAATAACAAGGAAGGCAATAATAAAAGTGGAGGCGGAAGAGCAAATAGCTCACGACCACACTCTAATAAGCCAAAACCTGCCATGCAGAAGCGCGCTCAAGGGCCTAAAAAAGTAAAAGTTACAACTAAAGTTGCAGAAGTTGCTACTGATAAAGTAGAGAAAAAAGCGAATCAGGCACCAAAAAGACCTAAGGTTAAAGACGAAATAAGATTGAATAAATACATCTCGAACTCAGGCGTGTGCTCGCGTCGTGATGCGGATATTTACATTCAATCAGGTACCGTAAAAGTAAATGGTGTTGCCGTAACCGAGATGGGTTACATGGTAAAACCAGGTGATGTAGTTAACTTTGATGGTGCTACATTAACTCCTGAAAAAAAGGTTTATATCTTATTGAACAAACCTAAAAACTTTACCACTGCCATGGACGAAGGGCAGGAATTTCGTAATGTTTTAGAATTAGTAAAAGGTTCTACTACAGCAAAAATTGGTGCCGTAGGAAGAATGGATAAAAATACGACTGGATTATTGTTGTTTACTAATGATACGGACATGATTCGTAAATTTACGTTACCTACCAATAAATCATCTAAAATCTACCAAGTTTCATTAGATAAAAACTTGAAATTTGAGGACTTAGAAAAAATAAATAAAGGACTTGTTCTTGATGGACACCGCGTATTTGTTGAAGATATAAGTTATATCGAAGGCGAAGCTAAAAGCGAAATAGGTTTAAAATTAAGATCAGCTAACGTTAAAGTAGTTCGTTCTATATTTGAACATTTTAGCTATGATGTATTGCGAATTGACCGTGTTTCATTTGCTGGTTTAACTAAGAAGAACCTTCCTAGAGGAAACTGGAGATTGCTTACGGAGCAAGAAATTATCAACTTGAAAAATGTATAAATTTCATTTTTAAGCTATACTAAATCCTATTCGATATTGAATAGGATTTTTTTTGGTCTTTACTTTCCTTTCTGCAAAAAGTTCTCGCCTACTTATGTTAAAAAAGCGATGAATTGGCTATTGCAGAAACTTACGAAGTTAATTAGCGCGCTTTTAATTAAAATTATCATAGCTTTACGTAAACTTAATTTTGATAAATGATGAAAAAAACTTCGGTATTTCTAACTGCAATTCTCTGTTCAGCCCTATTGGTGAATTGCAAATCAGAAAGTAAAAAAATAGATTTTTCGACTGTAACTAAGCAGTACTTTGATGATAAAAACGCACTAGATCCTTTAGGAGCAACACAAAACGGACAAAATCAATACAACGATCAGTTGCAATTTGAAATGACCGATAGCTTTAGAAAAGCTCAATTTGATTTTTTTGATAAATATGATAAAACCTTGGACACAATCGATAACAAAAACCTTTCGGCAGAGGAAAAAAACAGCTACGAGATAATCAAATGGGAAGTTGCCGTTGGGAAAGAGCTGCTAAACGAACCTACGAATTTAATGCCCGTACACCAATTTTGGGGAACACACCTAACAATGGGACAATTTGCAGGAGGAAGTAGTGCTCAACCTTTTAAAACGGAGAAAGACTATACTAATTTCTTGAAAAGAATGGACACGTATAGCGTTTGGATTGACTCCGCTATGGTATACATGAAAAAAGGAATTGCGAAAGGTGCAGTTTTACCAAAATCATTAACTGTAAAAGTGATTCCACAATTTGACGAGATGGCAACCACAAACATCGAAGACAATTTATTTTATTCAGCTATAAAAATAATGCCCGACAACTTTTCAGCAGAAACAAAAAAGGACATTACTGCTAAATATACCGCAATGATCAATGAAAAATTGATTCCGCAGTACAAAAAAATGGCTACCTTTTTAAAAACCGAATACTTACCGGCATCCCGAGCAACAAGTGGGATTGGTAGTTTGCCTTTTGGACAAAAACTATACTCAACCTACGTAAAACAGTGGACTACGACAGCTATGACTCCCGCCGAAATTCATGAGTTAGGACTTAATGAAGTAGTGCGTTTAACTGCCGAAATGGAAAAAGTAAAAAAACAAGTAGGATTTGAAGGAACACTTTTGGAATTTTTCGAATATGTTCGCAACAAACCAGAGTTAAAACCATTTAAAAAACCGGAAGAAGTAATCGCAAATTTTGAGCGAATTTACAGTATCATCAAGCCTAATGTAGATAAATTGTTCTCTCTACAGCCTAAAACAAAATTTGAGATTAGACGAACAGAAGCGTTTAGAGAGAATACCGCAAGTGCTGAATACAATCAAGGAGCAGCTGACGGGTCTAGACCAGGTGTTTTTTATGTTCCAATTCCGGATGTAAAAGAATACAATATGTACGGCGATGAAGATTTGTTTTTACATGAAGCTATTCCGGGTCACCACTTTCAGATTTCATTGCAGCAAGAAAATGAGAACCTTCCTGATTTAAGAAAATACAATTGGTTTGGTGCCTACGGAGAAGGCTGGGCGTTATACACAGAAAGCTTGGGAAAAGAACTAGGATTATATAAAGATCCTTATCAGTATTTTGGGATGTTAGGAAACGAAATGCACCGAGCCGTGAGATTAGTAGTTGACACCGGTTTGCACAGCAAAGGATGGACGAGAGAACAAGCCATTAAATACTCTTTAGAAAACGAAGCCGAAAGTGAAGCAAGTATCACGACCGAAATCGAACGCTACATGGCCATTCCTGGACAAGCACTATCTTATAAAATAGGACAGTTAAAAATCATGGAACTTCGCAAAAGAGCACAAGACAAAATGGGAAAACAATTTGACATTAAAAAATTCCACGAAAAAGTATTAGAATCAGGTGTTATGCCACTTGCTTTATTAGAGAGTAAAATTGATGGTTGGATCGCCGAGAAGAAATAATTGAATCATTTAAATTAAAATAAAAAATAATCTATGAATATTCCCAAAAAACTAATACACGAAGCTTGCCTTCAAAAACAGAATGATTTAATTGATGGATTTACAACTCGATTAGAGCTCATGGAATCTGATGCCGTGGACCACGACCACTCACCAAGTCAATCTGAAAGTCGCACAGCAGGTAAAATGGAATTAATTAATGCCATTGGTAACGAACTTACCTTTGCACAAAGGGAAATGGAATTCCTAAAGAGTTTAGATCCTTCAAAAGTTTGTGATATAGTAGAACCTGGAGCAGTAGTTGTTACAAACAAAATGACTTTTTACATTTGTGTTTCTATTGAAAATTTTGAAGTTGCTGGAACAGCTTTTTTTGGAATGTCCTACAAAGCTCCACTTTATGCGGAAATGCGCGGTCTTAAAAAGGATTCCTCGTTCAAATACAATGAAACCGAATACAAAATCCTTGACATTTATTAGACCTAATTAAAAAAATGCTTTATGCACAAAAACCTCTTTTGCACTGTCTAAGAGGTTTTTGGTATTAATAAATAAAAATCATGGAGCTTCGCAAAAGAGCGCAAGACAAAATGGGAAAACAATTTGACATTAAAAAATTCCACGAAAAGGTTTTGGAATCTGGAGTAATGCCACTTGCTTTGTTAGGGAGTAAAATTGATGGTTGGATCGCTGAAAAAAAATAAAATTACCCATTTATTCATTTTAAAAAGGTCTCCTTGCGTTTTCAAGGAGACCTTTTTTGTACCCTTATTGCTGAATTTTATTTAAAATAAATAGACGAAATCTGATCAAATCATCATAATTTCAAAAAACGAAAACGTTAAAGTTATCCTATTCTTGTAAAAATGCGCTACAAAAAAATAATCCCTAAAAAAACGAGTACTTTTAAGGACTAATAATCTAAGTACATTATGAAAAGAACAATCCTATTATTGCTTGCGCTATACTTAACTTCAGCTACTTCATTTAGTCAAACTAAAAAGACTGCAATTGACAAAAAAGTATCTGAATTACTTTCTAAGATGACGATTGAAGAAAAAGTGGGACAAATGACTCAGATGACCGTAACTGGTTTTGAAGTCAAAGGGCAAGCTGGTGTTTTTGACATGGTTAAGTTACGAGAAGGAATTCAAAATTATCATATCGGTTCGATTTTAAACGTACCAAATCCTGGTGCTCCAACCATTCAAAAATGGAAAGAAGTACTTACAACAATCAACAACGAAGCGAACAAAACACGATTAAAAATTCCTGTTTTGTATGGTATTGACGCCATTCATGGATCAAGTTACACAGCAGGAGCCACTTTATTTCCGCAACAAATAGGTATTGCGGCTACATTTAATACTGACATCGCTAAAAGAGGTGCTGAAATATCTGCCTACGAAACACGAGCTTCCTCAATCCCTTGGGTATTTTCTCCCGACTTAGATTTACCAAGGAATCCTTCGTGGTCTCGCATGTGGGAATCTTTCGGCGAGGACGCTTATTTATCCTCGCAAATGGGCGTAGCAATGGTTGAAGGATTTGAAGGCAAAGATGTGGGATCTAAATACAACGTAGCTTCATGCATGAAACATTACATTGGATACGGAAGCACCACCACCGGAAAGGACAGAACACCTAGTATTATTCCCGAACGTGTTTTGAGACAATTTGATTTAACTATTTACCAAGCCGCTATAAAAGCAGGGGCTAAAAGTATTATGGTTAGCTCAGGAGAAATCAATGGTACTCCGGTGCACGCCAGCAAACATTTAATCACTACTATTTTAAAAAATGAACTAGGCTTTTCAGGGGTTGTCGTGACTGATTGGAAAGATATTATTTACCTATATACAAGGCATAAAGTTGCCGAAAATAATAGAGACGCCGTTAAAAAAGCTGTTTTGGCAGGAATCGATATGAGTATGGTACCTGAAGACTACAGTTTTTATACTGATTTATTGGATTTAGTTGCCAAAGGCGAAGTACCGATGTCTCGCATAGACGATGCGGTTAGCCGAATTTTACGAATGAAATTCGAAGTCAATCTTTTTGAAAGCAATAGTGCTGATTTAAAGGACTATCCTAAATTTGGTTCCCAAGAATTCATAGATGTCGCTTATAATGCAGCTGCTGAATCTATCACATTATTAAAAAACAAAGCCGCAATCTTACCTTTGAGTAAAACAGAAAAAATTTTAGTAACAGGTCCAACCGCCAATAGCATGAAATACTTGAACGGTGGGTGGTCATATAACTGGCAAGGTGAAAACTCTGAAAAGTATGCTGCATATAAATTTAAGATTCCTGAAGCAGTTGAAAACAAAATAGGAAAAACCAACGTATTTTACACCGCTGGTGCTGATTTAGAAAAAGAAGATGATGCCGAAATTTTAAAAGCAGTTGCACTTGCCCAAGATGCGAGCAAAATTATTTTGTGTCTAGGCGAAAAAAACTATACGGAAACTCCCGGAGACATTAGTAACTTATACCTAAGCCAACCGCAAATAAAACTGGCTTTAGCTTTATCAAAATTAAATAAGCCTATTGTTTTAATCTTAAACGAAGGCCGACCAAGAATAATAAGTGATTTCGAAGATAAAATGGAAGCTGTACTTCAGTGCTACTTACCCGGAAATGAAGGTGCAAGAGCACTTGTAGATATTTTGTATGGAGAGGTAAACCCGAGCGGAAGATTACCGTACAACTACCCTCGCTATACCAACTCTCTTGAAAAGTACAATCGAAAATATACCGAAAGTCTAGGAGACGAAGAACAAAATAACGATGCACAGTACCAAAAAAGCTATTCTCCACAATATGAATTTGGAACAGGATTGTCTTATACTTCGTTTGAGTATTCGAACTTAACAGTCGATAAGTCCCAAATTAGCCATTCTGATTCAGTAACAGTAACAATTGACGTAACCAATACAGGAAAACGTGCCGGAAAAGAAGCAGTATTACTCTACTTATCAGATAAGGTAGCTAGTATCACGCCTGAGGTTAAAGCATTAAAGCGTTTTGAAAAAATAAGCTTAGCTCCCAATGAAACTAAAAAAGTAACATTTACATTAAATCAAAAAGACCTGCAATTTGTGGGAGAAGATTTAAAATGGATTGCCGAAGACGGTACATTTACCATTCAAATTGGGAATCAAACCAAAGATTTCATTTTAAAATAATGATTGAACTCACAAAGACTTCTCTACAATGAGGAGTCTTTTTTTTTTGCAACAGAATACCAGAATCTTGTAGCTCCAACTTTTGAAATTGCTCCGTTGTGGAGGCGGGAAGTATGTGTTTTGGAAATAAAAAAAGCTTCTCGATTGAGAAGCTTTTTTAGTGCGGATAATAGGACTCGAACCTACACGCCTTGCGGCACCAGATCCTAAGTCTGGCATGTCTACCAATTTCACCATATCCGCGTGCAATTGTGGGTGCAAATATAACTATAAGTTTGAACTTTCAAAGGATTTTTTTAAAAAAAATATAATTCTATTTTTTGTACTTTTGAAATAATAAAAAATAAGTCACTCAATGGAAAATATCAAGTCATACGTTCAAGAAAACAAAGATCGTTTCATCAATGAATTAATCGAATTATTAAAAATACCTTCGGTAAGTGCTGATACCGCTTACTCTCAAGATGTTATCGACACATCCGAAGCCGTAAAACGCAGCTTAGAGCAAGCAGGTTGTGATTTCGTTGAAATATGCGAAACCGATGGATATCCTATCGTCTATGGAGAAAAAATGATCGATCCTACCTTACCTACTGTTTTGGTTTACGGGCATTACGATGTACAACCGGCTGATCCAATCGAATTATGGACATCTCCGCCATTCGAACCTGTTATTAAAACCACCGATTTACACCCTGAAGGAGCAATTTTTGCACGTGGTGCATGCGACGATAAAGGTCAAATGTACATGCACGTGAAAGCATTCGAATACATGATCAAAAACAACAACTTGCCTTGTAATGTGAAATTCATGATTGAAGGCGAGGAAGAAGTTGGGAGTGTTAACTTAAAAACATTTGTAGAAAACAACACAGAGAAATTAAAGAACGATGTAATCTTAATCTCTGATACCGGAATGATTTCTAATCAGCAGCCGTCTATTACAACTGGGCTTCGTGGTTTAAGTTATGTTGAAGTGGAAGTAACTGGGCCTAACCGCGATTTACATTCGGGCTTGTATGGTGGAGCAGTGGCCAATCCAATTAATATTTTATCTAAAATGATTGCGTCGCTTCATGATGAAAACAACCACATTACTATTCCTGGTTTTTATGATAATGTAGAAGAATTATCACTTGAAGAAAGAGCTGAAATGGCCAAAGCACCTTTTAGCCTAGAACAATATAAAAACGCACTAAAACTAAACGATGTGTATGGTGAAAAAGGATATACTACTAATGAACGAAACTCAATTCGTCCAACGTTAGACGTAAACGGAATTTGGGGCGGTTATATTGGTGAAGGCGCGAAAACAGTTATTGCTAGTCAGGCTTTCGCCAAAATATCAATGCGTTTAGTTCCAAATCAAGATTGGGAGCAAATTACCGAACTGTTCACCAAGCACTTTGTGAGCATCGCTCCTGCTGGCGTTACTGTAAAGGTAAAACCACATCACGGAGGTCAAGGTTATGTAACACCTATTGATAGTATTGGGTACCAAGCGGCAAATATGGCGTATACTGAAACGTTTGGAGTTCCTGCGATTCCGGTTCGCTCCGGAGGAAGTATTCCAATAGTAGCTTTGTTCGAAAAAGAATTAAAAAGTAAGACCATCTTAATGGGATTTGGACTCGACAGCGATGCCATCCACTCGCCAAACGAACATTTTGGAATTTTTAATTACCTAAAAGGAATTGAAACCATTCCTTTATTCTACAAGTATTTTGTTGAATTAAGCAAATAAAATCAAATGATCACTTAGAAAATCCGTTCAGAAATGAACGGATTTTTTTTTTGACATGCCTTATAAGTTATAGATAGCTTTCTCTATTTAAACGATGCTACTGCAACATAATAACCAAAAAAAAATCTCCAACCTAAGTTGGAGATTAAATACTATCGTTTCAATTTTTCTAATTTCTGTTGTGCTGATCTTAGATCTTCTTCTAATTTACTTACTTTCAATTCTTGTTTAGAAACCTTCAAGTTTTCTTTTTGCAATTCAACGTCTGATAACTTTCCTCTTGAAACCGACTTGTCTAATTTAGATTTCATTTTATCTAACTGCTTCTCGGCTTTGTCAATTTTATCATTTAATTTCTCAACTGACCTATCTGCCTTCTCGATACGTTTGGCTTCTTTCTCTGCTTTTTTTATCTCCTTCTCTCTCGCTTTGATTGCTTTTTCCCTTGCTTTTTGCTCTCTTTGCTTTGCCTTCTCCGCTCTTTTCAAACTTTTCTCAGCTCTGTCTTGTTCTCTTTGAGCACTTTTTCGGTCTTTTTCAGCTTGTTTCAATGCCTTTTCCGCTTTGGCTTGTTCTTTAAAAGCTTCCTTATTCAGCATTTCCTGCGAAACGGGAGCTAGTACAGGTACAACTGCAACCGAATCTTTTACAACTGGAGCTGTCTCCTGAGCATAACCAAACTGCATTCCAAAAAACGCTAAAGCACATACTACTAATCTAGTTTTCATTCTGTTTTTCTTTTTAAAAGTCATACTACAAAATTAACAAATATTAGACCAATACCACTCCTTTCAGCTCTCTATTTTACTTGTATTCCCAGCAAACACAACACTTAGTACTTTGGCTGTAATCATGAACTACCGCGAAATCAATTTCTTTAGTTCAATTTTTCACGAAATAAATTTGCATATCTAAAATTTAACTCTACATTTGTAGAAGAACCTCTTGTTTTGTAGAATATGAAAAGTAAATCCCTAGTACTGTATTGCATTGCGATAGTTCTCGTTTCGTGTTCACCAACAGTGAAGAATCAAATGATAAATAAAAAAAGAGAAGGCCTTTGGGTCGAAAAATACGCTTTGGATACTTTGCAGTATAAATCAATTGGGAATTATAAAAACAATGAGCCAACTAAAAAATGGCGTTATTATTTAGATGGGAAATTAATTAAAAAAGAAAAATACAAAGCTCGTTTTTGTAAAACCAAATCATATCATCAAAATGGACAATTGCAATCTAAGGGAAAAACAGTTTTAGACACAAGTGGCAAATACGCGCATTGGTATTACCAAGGAGAATGGAAATTTTATGACAATAAAGGAAAGTTACTGTCCCGAAGTACCTATAAAGAGGGTGAACTAACCGCTGAAAAGAAGAAACTAAAAAATTAAAATAACATACAATGCAACAATTAACAAACTCCGAAGAACAATTGATGGAGCACCTTTGGAAATTAGAAAAAGCTTTTATGAAAGACCTATTGGAGGCATTTCCTGAGCCTAAACCTAAAACAACCACTGTTGCCACCTTATTAAAACGAATGATCGATAAAGATTTTGTTGCTTATACTGAATTTGGGAATTCTAGAGAATATTATCCATTGGTCAAGAAAACAGATTATTTTTCTAAACACGTTAATGGATTAATAAAGAATTTCTTTAACGACTCTGCCTCTCAATTCGCTTCCTTTTTTACTAATGAAACGAATTTGTCAGCAAAGGAATTAGAAGAACTTCGAAAAATAGTAGATAGTGCCATTTTAAAAAAGAAAAAATGATAGACTTTTTAATTAAATCAACCGCATCTTTAGCCATTCTTTTGGCCTGCTATCACTTGCTGTTAGAAAAGGAAAAAATGCACCAATTCAATAGATTCTTTCTCTTATTTGGTTTAGTATTCTCCTTCTCTATTCCGTTTTTTACAATTGAGGTAATTGAGGAAGTTACCACCAAAACACTTCCGCAAGATGTATTTCAATTAATACAAAACCCAACTGCATCGGTTCAAGAAGCTACTAATTACTGGATGGTTCTTTTGTACACCGCCTATGGCGTGGTAACTCTGGTACTATTGATTCGATTTATTAAAAATGGTTTACAATTATACCTTAGATCAAAATCACAGACCGCAATACCTTTTCATAATGCTAAACTAGTTTTGTTATCTAATCCCACACTACCTTATACTTTTTTAAACACCATCTTCATCAATAAAGAAGACTACAACAACCGGAAAATCGAGCATGAATTGTACACACACGAACTCATTCATGTTACTCAAAAACACACTTTAGACATTTTATTGATAGAAACCCTAAAAGTTGTTTTTTGGTTTAACCCATTATTTTATTTCTATAAAAAAGCCATTCAACTCAACCATGAATTCCTTGCTGATGAGCACGTAGTGCAATCCCATAACAATGTTCCGTTTTACCAAAATCTTTTAATAAGCAAGGCAAACGCGAACCCAACCTATTACTTGGCCAGTAATTTGAATTATTCAGTAACCAAAAAAAGATTAATTATGATGACAAAAAACACCTCAACCACGAGAAGCCTTAT
>NZ_JAQWTM010000361.1 GCF_029242675.1 Flavobacterium sp. | reverse complement strand
AATCTTTTTTTATTGCACGTTTTAACGCACTGAAAAACAACAATGTTACTGTTTGTTGAAATTTGGTGATTTTTGTATTTGTAGAAAAAAAGTAGATATTTTAGCGGGTTTGTTCTAGTGTTGCTAGTGTTTGGATGGTGTGCGAACACGCATTTTATATGTGGGTGACTTGTGCTTGGAACTATTGGCAGGGTGATTTAGCGGGTTTGCTGTTTTTAATATGTAATTTAGGTAACTGAGCTACTATATATGTAGATTGTGATTGTGTTAGGATTTATTGGAACGCGGATGACGCGGATTTAGCGGATTTATTGTTTTTGGAGTGTTTTGAATATAATTGCACAACTAGATATACGTTGTAGTTGTGGTTCGAGATATTGGCACGCAGATTTCACAGATTCTCGCAGATTTACTGATCGTAGAGAGTTTTGCATAAATTTACGATACTTTATATGTAGATCGTAATTGTATTTAGATTCTATTGGAACGCGGATTTCACAGATTATAGCAGATTGACTGATCGTAGAAGGTTTAGTCTATAATTTCTTTACATATATGTATAATGCAATTGAGTTTCGAAATATTGGAACACGGATGTCGCGAACTTTAACAGATTGGCCCTTATATCCTGGATTGCGCGTAGAGGCATTTTAATCGCTTCTATATATAAGGCAGCAAAGATATAGAGATGGAAAGAATGAATTAGAATTGTTCAAATGGCACATAGACGTTCTTGAAAACCGCAACTCGCCTAGCCCTGATAGTAGTGGAAATCCTTTTATGGGGATTTTCAGCCCCATAAAAGATTGAAACGGATAGCAGGAAATAGCTCCTAAGAAATACAATCTAAATACCTGACGCTTGCCTTTACGCAGATATTTAGTAAAAGCAGTAGATCAATCGTATCGAATTGCCTTAACGGGTGAAATTTTAGTAATGATATAAGAAGGAATTAAAAGAACTAAGAAGCAAATCACAATGGTACCTAGGTTTAATAATAAGATGTACCAGATATTGAAATAAACTGGAGCTTGGGAAACATAGTAATTCTCGGGATTCAGGGTGACGACGCCGAAATATTTTTGAATTAACAAAATTGAAATTCCAATTAGATTCCCCCAAAATAATCCACGTGCAATTAGATAGGAGGCATTGTATAAAAATACTTTTCTGACGGTCCAATTTGATGCTCCTAATGCTTTTAATATTCCGATCATTTGAGTTCGTTCCAAAATAAGAACTAGCAACGCAACCACCATATTAATAGTGGCCACTATTATCATGACTATCAATATGACGATGATGTTGAAATCAAATAATTGAAGCCACTCAAAGATATAGCTGTGTTTTTCAATTATGGTTTTAGAGTCTAAAGTGGATCCCGTTTCTTCATAGACCTGTTCGCCTATTTTTGAAATATTATCGAAGTCGTCTACAAAAACTTCAAAAGCACCAACTTGGTCTGACTTCCATTTATTGATGCGTTGCATGTGTCTGATATCTCCTAATATATAGGTTGCATCAAACTCTTGAAAACCAGAGTTAAATATACCAACCACTTTAAAGCGCCTGCTGTTGGGTAACTTGTTCTCTCCTTCTTTCATAAAAAACGTATTGAACTTATCTCCTACTTTTAAATTCAAACGATTCGCAAGAAATTGAGAAATTAAAACATCTTCGTTTAATTTAGAGGAAAAATCAGGAAGAACACCCGCTACAAGATATTCCTTTATATTATCCCATTTATAATCCGAACCGACTCCTTTAAAAACGATGCCTTCAAAAGCGGTTTCAGTTCTAATGATTCCCGCTTTGCTTGCTATTGCTTGAATATGACTAACCGCCAGAACAGCAGTGAACTTAGGATAAAAGGATTGCTTTTTAGAAATAGGGGTTAATGTTGCATCTGACTGATTACTGTCGAAATTTGAAATAATAATATGACCATTAAAAGCAGCAATTTTTTCTCTGATCTTTTCCTGTAAGCCCACACCTGTGGCCACGGAAACAATCATCATAATCATACCAATAGCAATAGCTGAAATTGCTATTTTAATAATAGGTGCTGATATGCTACTTTTATAATCCTTGGCAGTGATTAGTCTTTTGGCTATAAAATATTCTAAATTCAATTGTATTATTTTAAATAAGATGAGTACTATTTTACCACTCCGTGTTTGGTTTTCAAAAATACAGCTAATAGACGACTTGCGTTACCCTATTTACGATAGTTTTATAAAATAAAATATGCTTGCGTCCTTTTAGCTAACTGGCAACTAACTCCTTTCGATTAAATTAATCGCTTGCTAATTAACTACTTAATACTGTAATTGAAATTAACTAGCTCCTTACAAGGGAAGCTTTTTCTTCATTTCTTCGACAATATTATAGGCAGCGGGACAAACAGGAATATTTTTTAGTGTAAGATCAGTAATTTGCTGGAATTTCTTTCTGTCCGTATGCGGAAATTCCCGACACGCCTTGGGACGAACATCATAAATAAAACAACTATTATCCGCATCTAAAAAAGAACAAGGAACAGACTGCAAGACATAATCTTGATCTTCGTCGATACGAAGGTACTGCGCAATAAACTGTTGTGGTTTTTGACGAAGGTGTCTAGAAATACGCTCAATATCAGCTGATGTAAACAAGGGACCCGTCGTTTTACAACAATTAGCACATTCAAGACAGTTAGTCCGTTTGAACTCCGCATCATGAATGTCTTGCATTACATAATCTAAATTTTTAGGCGTTTTCTTTTTTAGCTTATCGAAATACTTTTTAGTCTCCAGTTGATTATCTTTGGCAAGTTTTCCATGTTCGTTTAACGAAGGTTTGAGCATTTTAATTTACGGTTTTAATGATTTACATTATCGAAACAAAATTAATCAATTGAAAGCAACATTTAATACATTACCCAATAAACTATCATGAAAGACCTATTTGGACAAGCTATCTTAGATTACCAAACTCAAAACGCGCCAGAAGATCTACTTACAGAGACTTCGATATCCGAAGAGGATGAAATGAATGTTTCTTATTTATTTAGATCATTTGACGAAATGCCACTCCTAGAACAAAAAGCACTTGCATTAACCAAAGGCAAAACCTTAGATGTGGGCGCTGGAGCTGGCAGTCATAGCTTGTACTTACAGAATGATAAAAATATAGCCATTACCGCCATTGATATCTCACCACAAGCAATTGAAACGTGTCGCTTGCGCGGAATTAAGAATGCATTGGTTGCTGACATCTTGACCTTGGAGTCTGAAAAATTCGATACCATTTTACTGCTCATGAATGGAACCGGTATTTTTGGCACCTTAAAACAAACCGCTACCTATTTACAAAAACTACAATCGTTACTCCAACTGGATGGACAAATATTGATAGATAGCTCTGACATCATCTATATGTTTGACCAAGATGATGACGGCGCCTATGCCGTTCCTGCAGATCGCTACTACGGAGAATTAGATTTCACCATTACTTATAAAGGAAAAAAAGAAGAACCCTTTCCCTGGCTGTACATAGACTACAATACGTTACAAAACATTGCTATAGATAATAATTTACAATGTGAACTAATAACCGAAGGAGAACATTACGACTATCTCGCTAGGCTAACGATCCAACCAAAAGCATAATTGATTCTTTTGATACCAATATAACCTTACCATTACAAAGCATAAAAAAAGACTAAACAACAATTGTTTAGTCTTTTTTTTATATCATTAAAACGATCGTTATGGAATATTAAGGTACTTATGCGTTTGCAAGGACACTCTCCATTTCGGATTATTCATTACATAATCAACAATCAAAGGTGTCATCTCCTCTTTTTTACTCCATTCTGGCTGCAAAAATAAAATAGCTCCATCATTAACTAATTCAGCTTGGTCTTCAGCAAATATAAAATCGTGCTTGTTGTGAATGATTACTTTTAATTCATGTGCGGCATTATATACTGTCTCAGTAGGTAACTTATTTTTTTTAGGAGAAAGACAAATCCAATCCCAAGTTCCAGATAAAGGATAAGCACCTGACGTTTCTATATGTACCTTGCGCCCCACATTTTTTAATTTAGTTGTCAACAAACTCATGTCCCACATTAAGGGTTCGCCGCCGGTTACTACTACTGTTTCGGCATACTTACTTGCATTTGCAACAATCACATCAACTGCTGTTGGAGGATGCAATTCTGCATTCCAACTTTCTTTAACATCACACCAATGACAACCAACATCACAGCCACCTATTCGTATAAAATAGGCAGCGGTACCTGTATGGTATCCTTCTCCCTGAATGGTATAAAATTCCTCCATTAAAGGGAGCATTGCTCCTTTATTAACTTCTAATTGTATTTCTTTTGATAACATTATTTTAATTTAAAGTGCAAAGATAGTTAATTTGAAAAGGAGTTAATTTATAAAGTTTAAAATGCTTAGAAAACAAAAAAACCGATAGCTTGCAGCTATCGGTTCTTTAATAGTACAACTTTTAAAAACTATTTAATAGTTTTCAATGATTGCGTTGCGTATGCGTTTGCAGGGTCAATAGCCAACGTTTTGTTGAAATACTCTCTTGCTTTTACTTTATCGAAGTTAACGTATCCAGCAGCCATTGTATTGTAAGCTTCAACTAATTTTGCCTTTACAGCTGGTTTAGCCATTTCTTCAGCCCCTTTTTCAGTTACTTTATCTACATACATTTGGTAATATTTGATCATTTCTTGATCATTATCCATCAATGTATTTGTTCTTGCACGATATACATAAGCATCAATAGTTTCTGGCGAAGCCTCTACAACATTTCCAAAAGCAATATCCGCTTTTGCTAAAGCTTCCATGTCTTTCACTGCATCAGCAGGAGCATTGTTGAAGTAGATCGAGTTACCTAGGTAAAAATTATCTAACAAATAGCTTTTAGATTCTTTGTTTGTAGTTGCAATTTCAAACACTAAAGCTGCTTCTTTATACAATCTTTGCTCGTATAATGATTTTCCTAAATCTCCTAATTGTCCAGCAAAGTAGATATCCATATCAACCGCTTTTTTAATAAAAGAGATCCCCTCTTTATATAAAACTGGTTCAATTGTAGTTCCATCAGCACTTGTTGCTTTTTTAATCTTGGCTTGACCTAAATAAAAATAATCCTGAGCAATAATTTTATTAGTTGGAACACTAATGTATTCATTCAAAGAGCTAATAGCTGCGTCTAAATTACCATTTTCATAAGCTGCATATCCTAAGTATCTTAAGATTCTTGGATTAACTTTATCCAACTCTTTCATTTTAAGAGCTTCTGCTTCTAATGCTTTATAATCTTTAGCTAAGATTAAGAAATCAGCATGACGCATACGAGAAGCAAGAGAATAATCTGTTAACTCCATATATTTCTCATAGTATGAAAGTGCTTGTTTAATATACTGATCGTATCTTCCAGGAACGTTATTTGCCCAGTAGTAATAGGTTTCAGCAAGTTCACGATATACTGGTCCGTAAGAAGGGCTAGTAGCGATAACGTTGTCATATGCTGCAACAGCTTCTGTGTATGCCTTTGCTCCTTTTAAAAGTACACCTAACTGCATTTTTGCTCTAATCAAAGAAGCATCTGCTTGAAATGCGTTTCTGTAAGCAGAAAAAGCAGCATTTTGATTTTTATCACCGTAATAAGCATCACCTTTTGCCAATAACACTTGTGGCTCCATTTCGTTTCTTTCTTTAGCAAGTTCTAATGTTGCTAAAGCACTTTTATAATCTGGTTTATTAGCGTTCATGTAGGCTCTTGCGATGTACACATACTCTTCAAAATCCTTTTTACGCATTTCTTTCTTAGCTAACTCAAAGTTTGCTTTGGCAGCAGCTACATTATTGTTATCTAGATCTAATTGACCAAGACCAATGTGGTTTAAATGCGCTTCTTTCTTAGCATTCAAACCTGCTTTATATGCAATCGCAGCTGAATCAGCTACATTTTGGGCCAGATATACGTTTCCTAAAAGAAAGTAAGCTGCTCCATTAGAAGAGTCGTCTTTTACTATTGATTTTAAAGATGTTTTAGCAGCCTGAAATTGTTCAGCGTCTATTGCTTTTTTAACTTGGTTGATATCCTGCGCTTGCACGGAGCAAACGGAAGCCAAAAAGGCAACACTTAAAAATTTTAATTTGTTCATTGTAACTTTATTTGATTTATTCATTTTCTTTTTCTTTTTTGTTGTTTGTAATAAAATTAACTTTTCTACCAGGAGTCCTAATTGGAAGCAAACCTGATTTTAAAATTATTCGTTGTCCAATATCTCCTGCAACAAATGAAGCAAACCCCATTCCTAATCCAGAGTATCCCTGACAGTTTATTATATACAAATCACGTGCCAAAGGATACGTCCCTTCGGCTAGGTTATTTTGAGAGGGCGCATAATACTGACTCTTTCCTTTATCTTTAACACTCAAAACATTGATGTTCTTTAGTTTGCTAGCAACTACTTCCGAAGGCTGATACAAATAATTTAGTCCAACAAAACCAATCATTCCCTCATTTTCAGCAATAAATTTGACTACCTCTTCATTAGTTTTAACCGAATACACGTTCTTAGCGGGCAAAGCTGTCAATCCAGCTAATTCATTCATAATCCTAACTGTACTAGAGTTGGGATTATCAAAGACTAACCCTTTTATACCTTTAATCTCTTTCCCTTGCATGAAACTAACAATATCTTCTAACGCGATCAAAGTATCGTTATTGCCCTTGTTAGCAATAAGTGCGATAGCATCCTTACCTATTGGTGTAACTTTAGGTTTAATTTTCAATTGCTCAAAATACTTCTTCTCATTAGCAGAGAGTAATCGGGATAATACGACAATTCTACTCGTGTCCTTCAAAAAAGCCTGCATCAATTCATTTTCTGATTTGCCTTCGATTGTAATCTTAGCTTTGTAATTACTTTCAAATATAGTAGCTTGATCCTCTATTAACGGTTGAAAAGTTTCATCAACTAAAATCGTTGTTTTCCCTTTCAGGATCGTCTCCTTCATATCGTCCTTAGTTGATTGCTTGCACGCAACAGCAAAACCAACCAACAAGATAACAATAACAAAATACCCTAGATTTACAATTCTCTTTCTCATTTTCTAATCTCTATTTTCATTAATTAGACGTACACCACGGTAGGCAGCATACAACATCATAAGCAATCCAAAAGCCCATCGATATTCCGTTGCCATCTCCAGCGGGAAGTTATCCATAAAGATAATCAACAATCCCAAAACGAAATAAAACATAAAAAACAAAAATGCTATAACGAGAAGAAATCGCTCTCTAAGCGATTTCTTCTGTATATTTCTATAAATATTTTCCAACATTAGTCCGCTGTTTGAATAGTAATTGGCAAAGAGTAAAGAACCCTTACTGGCTTACCATTTTGAACACCTGGATTCCATTTTGGACATTTTTGTAACACTCTGATCGCTTCTTTTCCAGTTCCGTATCCGATATCTCTTAAAACTTTAATATCAGTTAATGAACCATCTTTTTCAACAACAAAAGTCACATAAACTTTTCCTTTCAAACCTTCTTCTTCTGGTGCACGGTAATTCTTAGATACATATCCGTAGAACTTGTCCATACCACCAGGAAATTCTGGTTTTACTTCAATACCTGCGTTGTTATAAATTTGGTTATCCTCTTCAACAACTTGTTGTTTTGGACCGTTACCAACTGGAGCAACACTTAAAACAGCATCTGGATCTCCTTTTATAGTTTCAGCACCTAATTTTTTCTCCTTAATTTCCACGATTTTTGGCGGTTCTTCTGTTACTTCAGCTGCTTTAGCAACAACTGGCTTAACAAATTTTACCTGATCAACCTTTGGAGGTGGTGGTGGTGGTGGTGGAACGAACTTTTTAGGTTCTTCTTTTTTAGGAGGTAATTTTATTGCAGTGATTT
>NZ_JAQWTM010000345.1 GCF_029242675.1 Flavobacterium sp. | reverse complement strand
GTTTTCGGTAGTCCTCAATAGGAACAATAGGGTAGTACTGATGCGTGTTCCCATAGGCATTATGTGCCACATATCCCTTTTCTTCCAGGTTGCGTACAATAGTCGAAAGCGTATTGTAATGCGGTTGCTCCTCGGTGATTTCGGCCATGACCTCTTTCACAAAAGCCTTTTTTAGCTTCCATAAAATCTGCATGATTTCCTCTTCTTTGTTAGTTAATTTTTGCATCGTTTTATTTTTTTAAAAAATCTTTAGTTTGAACATAAATAATTCCACTGATAGCTTGCTCACCAAATTTTTGTATGGCCAATTGTTTACTTTTTTCACTGGCACTGTCTATCTTTTCAATGCTTATATTTGCAATTTGTTCTGGCTTTAGTTGATTCAAAATTGCAACACTACTCACTTTTCCATTTATAATAATTACTGCTTTTTTGTAGTCAACATCTATATTGCTTTTTACACTCTCTAAGTTGTCTTCTCTAACAGCTATTCTATATTTTGCTTCTGAATCTTTATCTTCTTTTTTATCACTCAAATTTTTAATTGTGTTATAACTTACTTCTGAAACACCCATTTTTATTTCCCAACCTTTTTTAGTAGGTTCTGTATCCTCTAAGACCTTGCTAGATTTTGAGCTATTTTTTTTAGTTGTTATTTCAAAGGCTCCATTAGCTCCGTCTGCACCATATTTTTTTTCTGCTAAAGTAGCTGGCAAAGTAATCGATGAAGCAATTTCTGAATCCAGATCCACTTTGATTAGGTCATTCTTATTTTGTTTTTGTCCATCAATTACAATTAGGTATTCTTTTCCGTTTTTAGTTGCATTTGTGATGCTCCATGATGGATAAGGTGACGATGATGAAATCATTTCTACTTTTGGCTCATCATTGTCTTTATCTGATTTATTCTGTTGCTTGTTCACAAAATCCATATGATTTTTTACATGAAGATTTTCCTTACTTGAGGCACTAAAACCAAAAGTGATTTGATTTGATTTGTCTTCTTTTACGAAAATATCAAAAGGCTTGATAGGTTTGTCTCCATTGACTTTGTATATTTTATTTACTCCAGCTTTGTCTTCCATACGAACTGAAATTGCGATTATCTCATTATTGCTATTAAATTTAAGATCCGTAAATGTTAAACTTATTCCATAAGTCGTTTTAAAGAATCCATTTTCTTCCTTTAGCTCTTTTTCGGTAGATTTAGAATTGATATGCATTGCTACGCTTGTCGAACCATTTTGAATTGTAAATTCACTTTCCTTTTCCTGTGCTACAACTTTTACTTGAAATAGAAACACAAAAGCAACAAGTGCCGGAAGCACCATAGCATATTTCCATGAATTAATTTTTTTTGATTGATTTTTGTTTAACATAATGATTCGTTTTTTGATTAATGATTGATAAAAATGATTGGTGATTGAAATACAATTTTCTTGAGTTGTTATTTTTAAAAGAGTCAACTGGTACCCTTTTTTGTCCTCTAATTTCTTCAAGGCTTCCTTGTCAGCGATAAATTCTAGATTTTGAACAATGGCTTTTTTGTAGAGCCAAATTATAGGATTAAACCAGAAAAGAGCACAAAAAAACCTTGTTAATAAAACGTCTACAGTGTGATATTGTCTGCTGTGAACTTTTTCGTGCTGCAAAATACTATCTAATTCAGTCGAATTGTATAATGATGAATTGTATACAATGGTACTAAAAAAAGAGAACGGCTCAATATGATCTACTGTGTCGATAAACTTAAGGTTAGATTCTGATCTGAAGGCTTTGTTTTTTAAAATCGTTTGTAGTCTATAATAGTCAAGTATGATTTTTGACATAAAGAGTAAAACACCAAACCCATACAAGCAACATACGATTAGATACCAATCAATTCGCGGATTATCTTCTTTTGATGCGGTTGTAGTTTTTAAAGTTGTCCAATCAAAAGTAAGAGGAGTGGCTTCAACTTGAATTACCTTTGTATAAAATAGTAATGGTAATGAAACGGAGGTTATTAATCCGGCCAGTAAAAACCATCTGTTGGAAGTAAAGAAGGTCTCTTTTCTCAGAGTAAAATGATAGGCTAAATAAAATAGTGTAAGTAAGCCGCTAGCTTTAAGAAAATAAATGTAAAATGCTTCCATCTCAAAATTGGTTTATTGTGGTTGGTTAGTTTTATTGTTAATCCTGATTCTCAATCATTGCCAAAATTTCTCTTAATTCCGCAGCGGATATTTTTTCTTCTTTGGCAAAAAACGAAACCATATTTTTGTACGAGCTATTAAAATAAGTATCAATTGCCGTACTCATAAATCGTTTTCGGTAATCCTCAATAGGAACAATAGGGTAGTACTGATGCGTATTACCATAGGCATTATGTGCCACATATCCCTTTTCTTCCAGGTTGCGTACAATAGTCGAAAGCGTATTGTAATGCGGCTGATCCTCGGTGATTTCGGCCATAACTTCTTTCACAAAAGCCTTTTTTAGCTTCCATAAAATCTGCATGATTTCCTCTTCTTTATTGGTTAATTTTTGCATAGTATAAGTCGTATTTGGGCGTTACCCGCGAAAAAGCGGGTCAGGCTATTCGGCTGTATCTCTTCGTTTCACTACGAGGATGCCGCCTACTATCCTTAACGCCATCCAAACTTACAACTATATTTATAGTTTACAAACTATTTTTATAGTTATTTAACTAAAATTTAAGTTAGCTAATTGTAGAAAAATTAAAAAAGCCTTTGTTTACAGGATAAACAAAGGCTTCTCAACACAATTTATTTTTTTTGAATTTGCTACACTATTTTGGTTTCTTTTTTCAAAAGTTTCTGAATCCAAATGCAACATACTGCTGCTGCGATACCAAAACTTCCCATAATAAACCAATTGGTTTGATAGCCTGATCGAGCTATAATCTCCAATCCCGATTTAGAACTGACAATGTGAGCTAAACTAAAACTCATCGTGTACAAAGCCATATAACGTCCTTCATGTCCTTTTGGCGCTCTACTTAAAGCAAAAGTATTCGAAAACGGAAAAGCGAGTATTTCACCTATCGAAATAAAAATCATACTAATGACTAATATGCCGGTCCACGTATTTATTAAAAGTAGATAAAAACTAAAAGACATTAATAAAACACCCCAAAGGATGATTTTTAATTTCTGCACCTTCTTTCTTTCAAAATAACCCACAAAAGGCATTTCAAGGGCAAATATCAAGAATCCGTTTAGAGTCATTAATAATCCAGTTTGAAATTCGCTTAGTCCAAATTGCTCACTATGATAAAGTGGCAGCGTCGTAAACAGTTGAAAGAAAATCATAGCCGTTACAAAACTAACGAATAAGAAAATCCAGAAAATCTTATCTTTAAAAACTGAGGAAACAGCTGTAATTGAAATGGAGACATTTGGATCTACTACTTTCTTTTTTTCTTTTACTAAAAGTGCAAAAATTAAAATGGCAATAACACAAGAGGATCCGTCCACCCAAAATAATCCTTGGTAACCCATACCCATGATAATAAGTCCACCCAAGGCTGGTCCAGCTGCAAATCCTAGATTAACAGCTAAACGAACTAGTGTCAGCGCTCTGGTTCTGTTTTCAGGTTTCGCATAGGTAGCGAGTGATACAAACATCGCGGGTCTAAACATATCCGCTAAGGTCATGATACTAAACATCCCGATACACAGTCCCCAAAAGGAAGTAATGTACTGCAAAACAAAAAAGAAGATTCCGCTGGTGAATAGACTAAATACCATGATTTTATAAAATCCTATTTTGTCCGATAGTTTTCCACCTAACCAAGAGCCTAACATTGATCCACAACCAAAAGCGACCATAATCCAACCCACTTCACCGTAGGAAAATTGTAAATCTTCCTTCAAATACTTGGATAAAAAAGGCAAAACCATAGTTCCGGCTCGATTGATAAAAGTGATGATGGCGAGTATCCAAATTTCTCTTGAAAAACCTTTGAAATTATTGATGTATTGT
>NZ_JAQWTM010000341.1 GCF_029242675.1 Flavobacterium sp. | reverse complement strand
GTTGTTGATGCTTATAAAAATATGGGTGATGCAATTAAAGTACCAATCATTGTTCGTTTACAAGGTACAAATGCAGCTATCGCAAAAGAATTAATTGATAATTCAGGAATGCCAATTTTATCTGCTGTTGAATTTCAAGAGGCAGCTGACCAAGTAAAAGCAGCACTTTCTTAATTTAAGAGCTATTTATATATTAAAAAATCCTGAGTGTGAGCTCAGGATTTTTTTATGTCTTGTTGTGAATGAGTATTCATCAAATGAATTTTAATACTAGCTCCCTAATTGTTGCAGTGCATCCGATTCATAAATGGCAAAACCTTTTTTGTTTTTTTGTGCCAAAGCAAAAAGAGCCTTCGCAACTGTATTTCCTTGAATGGGCTTGTATTTTTTTAAGCTTCCCAAAAGTAAAAATGAAAATGTTTTCATTAGAACTGCTCCAATTTGTTCACCGAATCTGAATTCTTTTCTATCTCCTAATAATAATGAAGGCTGAACGATAGAAACACTTTCGAAATCTGAATTTTTAAGAAAGGACTGAATTTCACCTTTTGTTTTTAGATAAAAATTAGATGAATTTTCGTCGGCACCAAGCGAGGATATCAGTAGAAACTGTTTTACACCATTTGCCACAGCAGTGCTTGCAAATTGTTTTGGGTATTGGTAATCTACTTTTCTGAAGGCTTCTTTGTTTCCTGCTGTTTTAATTGTTGTACCGATAGTACAATAGAAATCATCCCCTTTAATAAGGTCTTGATAGCTTTTAGGTTGATCGAAATCTACTATATGTTGCCTTAATTTTGGATGTTTTATTCCACTATCGCTTCTTACAAAAGTGACTACATTATTATAGTTTTCACTTTCTAGTAAGATTTGTAGTAAATGACTACCAATTAATCCAGTGCTACCAATAAGTAAGGCAGTTTTCATAGACTATTTATTTTTACCAAAATTAAATTTGACTTTTTCTACCACCTGAACTTTATTATTTCCTTTTGGGAATTGTTTTTTCGAAGGTTTCTTTGCAGGTGATTTAGATTTTGTAGGAGCTTCATCGCCTCTAGCTTTCTCTGCATCTCTTGGTTTAGCCTTAAACTCGGGTCTTTCCTTAGCTCCGTCTTTAGCAGGAATTTGTGCTTTGTGTTTTGCTAAAACATCTTTAGGGTTTTTAGGATTTTCCTTAGTTCCTCGTAAATGAATAACTAGCCCGTTAAGGAAGTTACGCAAAACTTGGTCCCCACATTCCATATAGTTTTCATGCTTTTCGTCGCGGAAGAAAGCACCTAATTCTGATTTGGTAATTCTAAAGTCTACAAGCTCTAAAATTTCAACTATTTGATCATCACGTAACATTAGCGCTACACGAAGTTTTTTAAAGATATCGTTATTTGTCATCGATTTATTTTTTACAAAGGTACGTTTTTATAGTAATTCAGCAGTTAATTATTTAAGATGCTTAGTGTAGTCGTACTCCAGTGCCGTTAACGTCAGCATATTCTATTTTACCGTTTGATATGGTAACACCTTTTGCAATGTCTTCCTTTAATAATAAAGCGCCGTCCATGTCAACATAATCAAGTAAAGGAAGCAAATGCGCAATTGCCGATATACCCACAGTTGACTCGGTCATGCAGCCTACCATGGTTTTTAGTCCAAGTTGGCGCGCTTGTTCAATCATTCTTTTTGCAGGTGTAATGCCGCCACACTTCATTAATTTGACATTGACACCATGAAAGTGGTTGTGGCATTTAAGTACATCTGTTTCGATAATACAACTTTCGTCTGCTACTATGGGAAGCGCTGATTTTTTAAAAAGTTCTGCATGTCCATCCCAATTATCTGCTGGTAGTGGTTGTTCTAAAAATTCTACGCCTAATTTTTTTAAGGAAACCGAATTTTCTAAGGTCTGCCGCACGGACCAACCACAGTTTGCATCAATTCTAAAAATGGCGTCGGTATGCTTTCTTAGTTCGGTTACAATTGCCAAATCATCTGTAGTACCTAGTTTAATTTTATAAATTGGCCATGGTTTCTCCTTCATTTTCTGGACCATTTTTTCGATGGTATCAATCCCTATTGTATAATCTGTCAAGGCATTGTTGTGAATAGAATAGTTCCATAGTTGGTACAATTTCTTATTTTTCCTACGAGCATATAAGTCTGTAAACGCTACATCTAAGGCGCATAAGGCAAAAAGATTATCCGTGAAATGAGGTTGCATTGTATTCCAAAACTCCTCTGGTTTACAATCAGAACTAGCTGCTATTATCGTCTGTACTTTTTCTAAATCGTTTACAATTCGTGCTGTAGTTATATTGTAATACGGATTAGAAGTTGCTTCGCCATATCCTGAAATATCATCACATTTTAATTCCACAATAACTGTGGGCTGTATGTCGATTGATTTTCTAGAAATGCTAAAGGTGTGTTGTAGCTTTAAGTCGAAAGTTCTAATGATTAATTCCATGCTATTATTTACTCTATTTTAATATTTTAGCCATTGAATAGCTTGAACGAAGCCATCGCGCCAAAGTTTTTCATTATGTTGTCCCCCTTTGACAATTTTCTTCTCATTGAGGTTCAAACAATAGCATCTTTTTGAATTTATTAGCGTTTCCATTTTGTTTAAATCGGTTACCATATCATCACTTTCTTTATCGCCACACATGAAATAGATTTTACTCCTGATTTTATTCTGGCTTTGTGTATAATTATAAATTTCATTTGAAAACCAAAAGGAAGGAGAGAACACTCCAGCTTTTCCAAAAACTTTAGGGTATTTTAAGGTTGCATAAAAGGACACTAATCCTCCTAATGAACTTCCCGTGATGATGGTGTTTTTTGCCGCAATTTTGGTTCTATAGGTAGAATCTATATGAGGTTTTAAAGTTGTTACGATAAAATCTAGGTACTCATCTGCCTTACCTCCTCCATATTTATCATTTTTGAAAGGGGTAAGTTCCTCCATTCTTTTTTCGTTTCCATGCTCAATACCCACTACAATAAGTTGTGCTTGCAAACTATCTAATTTTTCATCTACATTCCATTCACCAGCATAGGATGCTTTGGTATCAAATAAATTTTGAGCGTCGTGCATATAGATTACACTGTATTTTTTATTGGATACGGCATAACTTTTAGGAAGATAAAGCCATATTTTTTTAGTGGTTTGTAACTGTGGTGCATTAATGGTAAAAGTTGATACCTGCGGACTTAGTTGCTGTTTTTGTGCAGTGATAGTTGTAGCTACTGCTATAAGAAAGAATAAAATAATATTTTTAATGCTGTGCGGTTTTTGTAAATTCATTTAGAAAAGGATATTTTAGCTAAAAATAGCAAAAACATGGATATTGAAGAAGAAAAAAAGAGCTTACTTTTAGAAATGATTGCATTTGCAACAGTTGATGGTCAGTTGCACAAAAAGGAATATGACTTTCTTTTTTTGATAGCAAATACGTTAGCGATTAAAAAAGAGGAGTTTAACGATTTGTTCCATCAAGAAGCACCACAAAAAGTCTTGCAATCGGAATTTAAACGTATTCAACACTTTTACAGATTAGCTCTTTTAATGCATTGTGATGGTGTTTTGCACGAAAAGGAGGTAACAACAATTTATCAAATAGCATTAGCTATGGGGTTAAATCCTGCCGCAACTAAGCGTGTTTTAGAAAAAATGAAAAGGGCACCTTACACGACAATTGAGGCAGGCGAGCTGCTACAAATATTTAAAGAACAGCATAATTAACTAAGCTGCTCTTGTAGTTTTTTGATATCGTCACGTAATTTAGCAGCTTGCATGAAGTCCAATTCTTTTGCTGCTTTTTCCATTGATTTTCGCTTTTCGCGAATGATTTTCTCAAGCTCAGGTTTAGACATATAAGCAGTTTCTGGCTCAGCAGCAGCATCTATATTGAGGCCTAGTTCATATTCTACCAAAGGATTTTTGATAAAGGCACTCTCAATCTTTTTGTTAAGTGCTTGCGGGGTTTGGTTATTAGCTGTGTTAAAGTTGATTTGCTTCGTACGACGGTATTCTGTTTCGTCAATAGTTTTTTGCATGCTGGCTGTTATTTTCTCAGCATACATAATTGCTTTTCCATTGATGTTTCTCGCGGCTCTACCAATAGTTTGTGTTAACGAGCGATGACTTCTAAGGAAACCTTCTTTATCTGCATCTAAAATCGCTACTAATGAAACTTCGGGTAAATCCAGACCTTCACGTAATAAGTTGACACCAATTAGCACATCAAAAATTCCTTTTCTTAAATCCTGCATAATTTCGATACGCTCCAAGGTATCCACATCTGAGTGTATGTAGCGGCATCTGATATTAACTTTTGTCAAGTATTTTGCTAATTCTTCTGCCATTCTTTTCGTCAAAGTGGTCACTAGAACGCGCTCGTCCAGTTCACAGCGAACTTGAATTTCTTCAATTAAATCATCAATTTGATTTAAACTTGGTCGGATTTCGATTACGGGATCTAACAATCCTGTAGGACGAATTACTTGCTCTACCACGACACCTTCTGTTTTTTGTAACTCATAATCAGCAGGTGTGGCAGACACATAAATGACTTGATTTTGCATTGCCTCAAACTCTTC
>NZ_JAQWTM010000322.1 GCF_029242675.1 Flavobacterium sp. | reverse complement strand
TTTTCAGGATTGTTGTCTGAGTTCGTTTTGCAGTAAATGGAATATAAAGTACTTAAAAGCGCTACTTTTGGCAATTCATTTTGTACCCAATCATCTGATTTTATTGGAGTAGCCGTTTCAAAAGAAACGATGTGACCATAAATGAAACCCGTTTTTCTAATTTTTTGATAAAACAAGTCATCACCCATTGCTTCCGCATGATCGGAACGTTTTTGCTTCGTAAAATATTTAGCGATCCATCCGGGTGCTGAAGGGTTAATCATGATTGCGTTTTAAAAATGCAAAGCTAAGTTTATTTCTGAGTTTATTATAAAGCCAACTTCAATTAATAATTAAATTAAAATTAATTTCTTGATTTGAGATTGGCTTCACAACAGGAAATTATTTCGTCAATTCTTTTTGATCGTGTTTCTACACGTTTAGCCTGGTTTAGCCAATACAAATAACTTTTTTGATAGGAAGGGCTAAAATTGAGATATTTCTCATAGGCCATACTATTAATAGTAAAAGCAGCTTGCAAATCAGTAGGAATAATTAAATCTTCTACTAGATCTAGAGAGGTCCAAGATCCATTTTCTTTTGCAGCTTCAATTTTTACTAGTCCGCTTTGATGCATTAAATTATCCTTAGTTAGCTGCTCGATATATGATTTATTGAGTTTACTCCACACACTTTTGTCTTTTCGTGGTGTAAAGGATTGCTTTCGAGACACGTCATCGATTTTTTTTACGGTAGAGTCGATCCAGCCGTAACAAATAGCGACCTTAACTGCCTCTTCCCATCGCATACTTTCCTGATCACTAGCTACTTTATAAAAAAGCAAATTAACACCAGATGAAATGGCGTAATTTTCGTGAAGCCAATTACGCCATTCATCTGCATTTTTAAAATATAAAAGAGCTGCCTCTTTCAAATTATTTGATTATTGCCGAGCAAGCTACTCTAGCACCTGCGTTTCCAGAAGGTTGAGAAGTGAAATCATCAGCTCCTTGATGTACAATCAAACCTTTTCCTAAAATATCTTTAGTTTGGTCGCCTGATCCCATATTCCACTCATCTGTAGTTAAGGTAATCGATCCGTTTCCTTTTGCGTCAGCTGTAAAATTACCTATATCTCCTTTATGGTATTCGCCAACGCCCCATTTTCCGTGATTTTTAAAAGTAGGGTTCCAATGACCTCCTGCTGAGGAACCATCTGCGGCGGAGCAATCCGATTTTTCATGGATGTGTATAGCATGTACACCTGGCTGTAAACCTGATAATGTAGCTACAAAAGTTACTTTGCCGTTTTTTTCTACAAAGGTAGCAGTTCCAGATACCTTGCTGTTGCTTTTAGCTTCAAAGGCAATGGTTAATTTTTTAACATTAGAGGAAGTGCTTGATTTACATCCTACTAATACAGCAATCACAACAGCTATGGATAGAATTAATTTTTTCATTATTTTTCAATTTAGATTATTCATTAAAGTTACTAAAAATTCAGCTAGGAGTTTAAAATTTTGGTGATTTAAATAGAAACAGTCATGCGCTTTTGTAATATGGCGTCGTAATTTATAATTGCAGATGTAACAAAGGAAAGGTTTCGCTGCATTTATTGGCTATGCATGCTATTCAACAATTGGCGTAGACCAAAAAAAAACCGCAACGTCTTTCAACAATTGCGGTCATTAACAAATAATCAACTAAAAACTATCTTTTTTGCTTAAAAACAATATTCGTTTTCAGCAACTAATTTTGATGTAATCGTTTCTTTCAAAGCCACAACATTTGGCATGTTTGTGTATTTAGTAAAACGTCTTAATCCCATAAGCATCATGCGTTGCTCATCTCCTTCTACGAATGAGATAATTGCTTCTTTACCTTTTTGAGTCACAATATCAACTGCTTGGTATAAGTACAATTGTGCCATTGCAATTTGCTCTTTTACTTTGTCAGCACCTTCTTTTTTAGCTAATTTCTCAGTTCTAAGAATAGTACTTTCAGCCATGTAAATTTCGATCAACATGTCTGAAGCCGACATTAATATTTGTTGATGAGAGTCTAATTCAGTTCCGAATTTTTGAACTGCACTACCAGCAACCATCATGAACGCTTTTTTCAATTTAACGATCAAGTCTTTTTCTTCAGCAAATAATTCAGAGAAGTCTGGAGTATCAAATGAAGGAATTCCCATCAATTCTTCACCTACTTTTGTAGCAGGTCCTAATAAATCAACGTGCCCTTTCATTGCTTTTTTAATCAACATTCCTACAGATAACATTCTGTTGATTTCGTTTGTACCTTCGTAAATACGAGCGATACGCGCATCTCTCCAAGCAGATTCCATAGGAGTATCTTCAGAGAATCCCATTCCACCAAAGATTTGAATACCTTCATCAGAACAGTTTTGAACGTCTTCAGAAACAGCTACTTTTAAGATAGAACACTCAATAGCGTATTCTTCAACCCCTTTTAATTCAGCATCTTGATGAGTAGATCCTTCTGCTTCACGAGCGATGATTCTATCTTCGATATTTTTTGAAGCTCTATATGTTGCACTTTCTCCAGCATAACAGCTAGTAGCCATATCAGCTAATTTAGAACGAATAGCTCCAAATTGAGCAATTGGTGTGTTAAATTGCTGTCTTTCGTTTGCGTAAGCAACTGCATTTGTGATCACTCTACGTTGTGCATCAAGACAAGCAGCAGCAAGCTTAATACGTCCAACATTCAAAGCATTCATTGCAATTTTAAATCCGTTTCCTCTTTCTGACAACATGTTCTCAGCAGGAACTTTAGTTTCGTTGAAGAAAACCTGACGAGTTGAAGAGGCTCTAATTCCTAGTTTGTGCTCTTCTTCATTCATTGAAATTCCATTTGCAGGATCATTTTCTACGATGAAACCAGTAATGTTTTTATCATCACCAATACGTGCAAAAACGATGAATACGCTACAGAAACCTGCATTCGAGATCCACATTTTTTGTCCAGTGATAGAGTATGTTTTACCATCTTCAGATAAAACTGCTTTTGTTTTTCCTGAGTTAGCATCTGATCCAGCACCTGGCTCAGTTAAACAGTAAGCACCAAACCACTCACCTGAAGCTAATTTAGGTACGTATTTTTGTTTTTGTTCTTCTGTTCCGTATAAAGTAATTGGCATAGTACCAATGCCTGTGTGTGCTCCAAAAGCCGTTGAAAACGATCCCGTTGCTCCAGAGATGTAATCACATACCAAAACGGTGTTTACAAATCCCATTCCCATTCCGCCATACGCTTCAGGAACTGCTACACTTAAGAAACCTAAGTCACCCGCTTTACGCATTGTTTCTTCAGTCAAAGCATAGTCTTTCTTTTCGAAACGGTCTTTGTGAGGCCATAATTCTTTATCAACGAACTCTTTCACAGAGTCACGCATCATTATTTGTTCTTCATTGAAGTCTTCAGGAGTGAAGATATCTTCGCACTTTGTTTCTTTTACAAGGAATTGTCCTCCTCTAGTTACGTCTGCCATAATTTGCCCCCTAACCCCCGAAGGGGGAATTCCTACTAGGGGTCAGTAGGGTTTTAAATTCTCTAACCTAAATGAAGTTAAAGATGTGAATATATCTGTTTAAGAACTTGGAAATCTTTTTTAATTATAAATAGTGCTACTTCCCCCTTTGGGGGGTAGGGGGCTTTACATTAGCTCATAAACCCCAGCACTACCTTGACCTGTACCTACACACATAGATACAATTCCGTATTTGCTACCGCGGCGTTTCATCTCATCAAATAATTGAACGGATAATTTAGCGCCTGTACAACCTAGTGGATGACCTAAAGCGATGGCACCACCGTTTACGTTGATGATATCAGGGTTTAAGTTTAGCTCGCGAGTTACTGCTAAAGCTTGTGATGCAAATGCCTCGTTTAGCTCAATTAAATCGATATCATTGATTGACAATCCTGCTTGTTTCAATACTTTTGGAATTGCTTTTACTGGACCGATACCCATGATTCTTGGTTCAACTCCTGCAGAAGCAAAGTTTACTAGTCTTGCGATTGGTTCTAGGTTTAATTCTTTAACCATTTCTTCGCTCATGATAAGTACAAAAGCAGCACCATCACTCATTTGTGACGAGTTACCTGCAGTTACACTTCCGTTAGCTTCAAAAACAGGTCTTAATCCTGCTAAAGCTTCTTTCGAAGTTCCGGCTCTAGGTCCTTCATCTTTGTTTACAACATAAGATTTTGTTTCTTTTTTACCATTTTCATTCAAGAAAGTTTGCTCAACAGTAATAGGAACAATTTGTTTGTCAAATTTCCCTTCAGCTTGTGCTTTCAAGGCCTTCATGTGTGAGTTATAAGCAAATTCATCTTGGTCTTCTCTAGAAACTTTAAACTGCTGTGCTACGGCTTCGGCTGTTAAACCCATTCCCCAGTAGTAGTCTTCGTTTCCTGCTTTTGCAACAGCATAATCCGGTGTTGGTTTGTAACCACCCATCGGAATAAAACTCATGCTCTCAGCACCACCTGCAATAATGCAGTGTGCCATGCCTGATTGAATTTTGGCTGTAGCCATACCAATTGTTTCTAAACCAGATGCACAGTAACGGTTTACAGTCACTCCAGGAACATCCTCTACTTTTAATCCCATCAAAGAGATCAAACGAGCAACGTTAAGTCCTTGTTCTGCCTCAGGCATTGCGTTTCCAACCATTACATCGTCAATACGAGTCTTGTCAAAATCAGGCAGTTCATTCATCATGAATTCGATGGTTTCTGCTGCTAATTCATCAGGTCTTTTAAATCTAAAAACTCCTTTTGGTGCTTTACCAACTGCAGTTCTGTATGCTTTTACTATATAGGCTGTTTTCATA
>NZ_JAQWTM010000317.1 GCF_029242675.1 Flavobacterium sp. | reverse complement strand
AGGATATAAGGTAACATCAAACTTGACTTTATCGGTGAAGTTCGCAAAATCTTCGATTTTGTAATTTAAAAAAACATCAGCTTTGATTTTTGATTCTTTAGTTTGCAGATAAAGATTTTCGAGTCGGATACTTTTTTTTGTGTAACTAAACTTCGAACTTAAATTAGCCACATAAGGTCCTCTTGAATCTGAAAAGGACATTTTATTTATGGATGTACTAACATTTGGACCATATAGTAAGAAATCAGTAATGGAAGCGTTCAACTTCTTAAAATCGACTTGAACAGGATATTGTTTATTTTCATCGGTTAAAATGAAATGGCTATTTACAATTTCAGCGCTATTGGCTTTTAAAAGAAAATGCTTGTTAGGATTAGTTGGTTTTCCCGAATCAAAAGACTTGATAAAAAAGTCCATGTTGGTTTCCTTTTCGTTTTTGTACGTTTTTAAATTAAAAAGCAGTCCTTCCAATTTAATATCTTCAAAAATCAGATCTCCATCTAAAATCTTCTTCCCTTCTAAGATGTTGGTATTGATGATTTTTGAAAAAATAAGCGTGTCTTTGTGATGATCTAGGATAACAACATCCTTGAATTTAACGCCACCAAAAATAGAAATTCGTACCCCTCCAATTGCTATGTTAGTTCCAAAATCTTTGTTTATACTGTTTGTAAAATAGCGAGCCACTTTGGTTTGAACATAGGGCAGCGATAATGCAATAGCTAACACTAATAAAAGTACTATCAGCCCCAGAATAAATCGGAAGATTATGTTTGAAATTTTTTTGATAGCTACTTTAGATTATAATTTTTCTATAAATAATATTTTGCCTCAGGAAAGAGGGGCACCTTTGATAAAAATTCTTTAATTTTGGCTGCGCCGTAAAAGTAAAAAAAATTAAATCGGTCTGTAAATATAATTCAAAATTTGTGCTTTTTTATGCAAAATTCCGACGTTTTTATTCTTGCTATTGAAAGTTCCTGCGATGACACAGCTGCAGCCGTTTTACATAACGATAAAGTACTATCAAATGTTGTAGCAAACCAGCTGATACACACACAATATGGTGGCGTGGTTCCAGAACTTGCCTCAAGAGCACACCAGCAAAATATTGTCCCTGTAATTGATGCAGCACTGCAAAAAGCTGGAATTAAAAAAGAACAATTAAGCGCCATAGCTTTCACACAAGGTCCAGGCCTAATGGGCTCACTGCTTGTAGGTAGTTCTTTTGCTAAATCAATGGCAATTGCATTAGGAATTCCACTGATAGCCGTAAACCACATGCATGCGCACATTTTAGCCCATTTTATTGATGAGGAAGGATTTGATAAACCCGACTTTCCTTTTCTAGCTTTAACCATTAGTGGTGGTCACACTCAAATTGTGAAAGTTAACCACTTTTTTGACATGACCATAATTGGCGAAACAACAGATGACGCCGTGGGAGAAGCATTTGACAAAAGCGCCAAAATCCTAGGTTTACCGTATCCTGGCGGACCCTTGGTTGATAAATATGCGCAGTTAGGAAATCCAACAGCCTTTGCTTTTACGAAGCCAAAAGTAGCTGGACTAGATTTTAGTTTTTCAGGTCTAAAGACAGCTATTTTATATTTTATCCAAAAGAAAAAAATAGAAAACCCTGCTTTCATAGATGATAACCTAAATGATATTTGTGCATCGATACAGCATACCATCATTCAAATTTTAATGGACAAATTAAAATTAGCCGTTAAAGAAACAGGAATCAAACAAATTGCGATTGGTGGAGGTGTCTCTGCTAACTCAGGAATTAGACAGACGCTAAAAGAAGGCGAAGCGAAGTACGGTTGGAAAACCTTTATTCCAAAATTTGAATACACCACCGATAATGCTGCAATGATTGGAATTGTAGGTTATCAAAAATTTTTATCTCAACATTTTGAAACAGCAGCAGTTGTTTCTAAAGCAAGAATACAGTTTTAAAATTATGCAATTATTTTATAATCCAAATATAGACGAGCAAACAGAAAATTTCTTTTTTGATAAGGAGGAAAGTAAACACATCATTAAAGTACTTCGAAAAAAAGATAGTGATATTTTGTATGTTACAAACGGTCAAGGTTTATTATTTGAAACAGAAATCACTTTAGCATCGGATAATAAATGTACAGTCAAAATTAATGGAGTTGAAAAAAAAGCGCCTTCTTCTTACCGATTGCACCTGGCAGTAGCACCTACAAAAATGAATGATCGATTCGAATGGTTTCTTGAGAAAGCAACCGAAATAGGAATTCACGAAATTACTCCTATACTATGTGATCGATCAGAGCGTAAAGTAATTAACAAAGAACGTTTTGATAAAATTGTCCTCTCAGCCATGAAGCAGTCTAATGAGTGCTATTTACCACAATTGAATGATGCGGTGACTTTTAAGGAATTCATCAAAAAACAAAATGACGGCTTACAAATAATCGCTCATTGTGAAGAAACGGATAAAAAAACATTTAAATCAGTATTACAAAAAAAACAAAACATTACTATTTTAATCGGTCCCGAAGGCGATTTTAGTGAAAAAGAAATCGCTCTAGCATTGGAGAGTAAATACCAACCCGTTACTTTGGGTACCACTAGACTTCGCACCGAAACTGCAGCAATTGTGGCTTGTCATAGTGTGGCTTTTTTTAATGAAGCGTAAATAAAACAGCATGAAGAAAACAGCTATTATCTTATTGTTATTGATCGGTTTTACTTCATTTTCGCAAGAAATTGCTTTGGTAAAATATGGAGGCGGTGGAGATTGGTATGCTAATCCAACTTCTTTGCCTAACCTTATTCGCTTTTGCAACAGCAATATTAATACAACTATAAGTCCAAAACCTGCAACGGTAGAACCAAGTAGTCCTTCCTTATTTTCCTACCCTTTTATACACATGACTGGACATGGAAACGTAGTGTTCAATGATGCAGAGGTAACTAATCTTAAGAATTATCTGGAATCGGGTGGTTTTTTGCATATAGATGACAACTATGGAATGGACCAATATATCCGAAAAGAAATAAAAAAGATATTTCCAAAAAATGAATTAATAGAAATACCTTCAAGTCATGCTATTTTTCAAAAACCGTATGCATTTCCTACTGGTTTACCTAAAATTCATGAACACGATGGAAAGCGACCACAAGCTTTAGGTATTTTTAAAGATAATAGGTTGCTTTTACTTTATACGGTTGAATGCGACTTAGGTGACGGCTGGGAAAATCCAGAAGTCCATAATGATCCTACACTCGTACGTGAAAAAGCTTTAAAAATGGGTGCTAATATTTTGAATTATATTTTCAATAATTAAGACCGTTTTCATTTCCTTTTCTACTTCTAAATTAGACTGAAATCACCATTTTTTTCAATCGTTGTTATTTATAGCTCGAACTACATTTCTTTCGTCCTTATAATCTCCAAATCAAGAGATCTACTTCCATAAATTCATTTTTTTTGTATATGAAAACTCCTGTAGAAATGACAATGAACTACATGGATTATACAGATGATAGAGGAATGTACATGTTCTCAGAAGGACAAAAAAGTAGAATGGCAGCTATCTTCGTTTCCGGAGGTGCTAGATCCGGCTTTGGAATCTAATCACTGAAAAATTAAAAGGATTGAAACTCGCTAGTAAATAGCGAGTTTTTTTATGTCTAAAATTTGACTTCAAAAAAAATGTAAATCTTGATAAAATAATTAACTGCGTCACAAAATATTTTTCTTCCTACGTTTACATTGCGATACCAACTACTTAAAACAAACATCCAACTACAAAAAATAAGATAACTATATTACCATAAAAAACCATATCTCTACTACACACTAATAAACGGAATACTGATTTTCTTGATAACGATAATTGATTACAGGTTAAAGAGAAAAAACACTTCAAATCCTTTCCTACAAGATATCTGTAAGAATTACAACCAAAAGAGATCTTACCATGATAATAAACGTCTCTTAGAAACAGCGTTTAATTAGGAAACAAATCGTTTTAAGTTAATGCTAATAGTATCTAATAAAAGCAGAACTTATTTACTACAAATATCGCAATTCACACTACCTGAAAGCATCCGAAAAATTTACAAAAGTACTGTCTAAAACAAAAGTACTATCAGAAAATACCGCAATTTGAAAATTTATTATATCTGTCTTTTTTTTGCGAAACCGCACTGTTACAGCAATCTTAATTTAATGTTAATTAATTTTTAATTTTTTCTTCACTATTTAAAACATTTGTTATATAATTGCATCAATGTTAACAAACCCGAATTTATTATAACAAACTCCAAACAAATTATGAAAAAGATTATTTTATCTGCAGTAGCAGTAATGGTGCTTTTCTCTTGTCAAAATGACAACAATGAAGCTACGACTGTAGCATCAACAGCTAAAACAGTAGCAAAAAGAGCCTGTGCTTCTGATGAAGTACTAAAAACACAACTTGCTGAAGACCCTACCTTAGCAATAAGAATGAACCAAATTGAAAGCTTTACTCAAAATGCTATGCTAACAGGTCGTTTAGTAAATGGTAAAGTTCAAATTCCGGTAATTGTAAACGTACTATACCGCACGGCTGCAGAAAATATTTCAGACGCACAAATTCAATCTCAAATTGACGTTCTAAACCAAGATTTTAATGCTCAAAATGCTGATTTCGCTGATGTTCCAGCTTTATTTTCTGGAGTAAAAGCAAACGTTGGAATAACATTTGTATTAGAAGGCATCAATAGAAAAGCGACTACTAAAACTTCTTGGGGAACCAATGACGTTATGAAAAACAGTAAAAGAGGAGGAATTAGCCCTACATCACCAACTACAAAACTAAACATGTGGGCTTGTACAATTGGTGGTGGTATTCTTGGATACGCTCAATTTCCTGGCGGAAGCTCTGCTACGGACGGAGTTGTTATTGATTCTCAATATTTTGGAATGTCAGGTACTGGAGCTTATCCTTATAACCTAGGAAGAACAGCAACACATGAAGTAGGACACTGGATGAACTTACGTCATATTTGGGGAGATGCAACTTGTGGAAGTGATTTAGTAAATGATACACCTACTCATAATGGTGCAAATTACGGTGTTCCTGCTTACCCACACTATAGTACTTGTACTGGTACTCCAGTTGAGATGACTATGAACTACATGGATTATACTGATGATAGAGGAATGTACATGTTCTCAGAAGGACAAAAAAGTAGAATGGCAGCTATCTTCGTTTCAGGAGGTGCAAGATCGGCTTTTGGAATCTAACCACTCAAGAAATAAAATAATAGAAACTCGCTAGTAAATAGCGAGTTTTTTTTTGTCATAAAAGGAGTGGTGCATCCAAAACTGAAATAGTAACTAAAAAACAACCTATGGCTTTCTTATAACTATATTACTCTATTTCCGTTATCTTGCCACATCCAAAATTAATTAGGTTCAGCATAGCCACACTAATTAATTTGACCGCCTAAAAAAACCATACTACAGCTGCAAAGCAAAAAAATGGATGCCGATTTCTAAAAACATTTCTACACTAATTGCTTTAAACAAATACAGTTTAAACTACTTCTTACACAATAGCTGTAAGAATTGTTCCTGACAATGAAAATAAATTTTCAAGAGCCAATTAAATAAAATAGTTTTTTATCTACGCTAAATCTCCTTAGAGCAATGGTGACAGTACCTAACAAATTTAAAAACCGAAGGTTATTTCTTAAAAAAACAATAAAATATGCCATGATCTACTGCACCATCTTAGGTCAAAAGTAGCATTGAAAAAATTCTTGTTATCAGAAAATACCTCAGTATTGAAATTTATTTTTAGAGCCTATTTTTTATAAAACCGCGCCAACATTGAGTTCTTAATTTATTGTTAAAATATTTTTTATTTTTTTTTTACTATTTAAAAGTATTGTTATATAATTGCCCCATTATTAATAAAACCACATAATATCTAACAAACCCGGAGTAAATTATGAAAAAAATTCTTTTAACTGCAATGGCAGTACTGACTCTTTTCTCTTGTCAAAACGACAACAATGAAACAACCGCTTTATCAGCAAAAACAGTAGCAAAAAAAGCATGTGCTACAGATGACGTACTAAAATCAAAACTAGCTGCTGATCCTACTTTAGCAATTAGAATGAACCAAATTGAAGCATTTACAGAAAATGCAATTGCAACTGGAAGAATCGTAAATGGTAAAATTCAAATTCCCGTAGTAGTAAACGTTTTATACAGAACTACTGCTGAAAACATTTCAACGGCTCAAATTCAATCACAAATCGATATTCTGAACGAAGATTATAATGCATTAAATGCAGATTACAATTCTGTACCAGCAGCTTTTTCAAGAGTAAAAGCTAACGTAGGGATCAGTTTTGTACTTGAGGCTATCTACCGCAAAGCGACTACTAAAACATCTTGGGGAACTTCTGATGCAATGAAGAGCACCTCAACAGGTGGAATCAATGCAACTTCACCAACAACAAAATTAAACTTATGGGTATGTACCATTGGTGGAGGAATTTTAGGATACGCACAGTTTCCTGGAGGAGCTTCTTCAACAGATGGTGTAGCAATTGATTCTAAATATATTGGAGACACTGGAACTGCAGTGTATCCATATAACTTAGGAAGAACAGCTACTCATGAGGTAGGTCATTGGATGAACTTACGTCACATTTGGGGAGATGCTAACTGTGGAAGTGATTTAGTAAGTGATACTCCTACGCACAATGATGCTAACTACGGTGTTCCTGCTTACCCACACTACAGCACATGTTCAGGTAATCCAATAGAAATGACAATGAACTACATGGATTACACAGATGATAGAGGAATGTTTATGTTCTCTAACGGTCAAAAAAGCAGAATGGCAGCAATTTTCCTTTCAGGAGGTTCAAGAGCAAGTTTCCGTTTGTAATATAGCAGACCACACTTAACATTTATAAAACTCGCTATTTACTAGCGAGTTTTTTTTTACCTTTATGCTCTAAATTAAAGTTAATGATTACATCAAAAATAATTGCAAATGGTATCTTGAGAGCATTGCTCCTAATTACTTTTTGCAGCCTAGCATTATTGTTTTTTTATAAAATTCAATCTGTCCTTCTCTATCTTATCATTTCGTTGATAGTAACACTTATAGGGAACCCAATTTTAGATTTCTTCAGAAAAAGGATGAAATTCAATCATCTTTTTGCCACAGTTAGTACTTTACTACTCTTCGTATTGCTGATATTTGGATTTATTATGATGTTTGTCCCGCTTATTATTTCACAAGGAGAAAATTTATCATTACTGAATACCAACTCCATTGAAAAAAATATCACGCAATTAATAAATCAAATCACTATTTTTTTAGAAAACCATCAATTGGATTTATCGACACTGTGGAATGAGGCCAATATCGGTTCAAAAATAAATTTCAATATAATCCCTAATTTTTTAAATTCGATATTAAATACAGTCAGTAGTGTGGGCGTGGCTTTAGGATCCATCATGTTTATTACTTTTTTCTTTTTAAAAGACAGACTAATGTTTATCAATAGTGCTAAAAAACTAATCCCCGACAAGCATGAAGAGAAAATTTTAAATTCATTAAACAAAATCAATATCTTATTATCGCGCTATTTCCTTGGTTTACTATTGCAACTCTTTATAGTTTTTGTAATGTACTTAATTGTCTTGTTGATTTTTGGGGTCGAAAATGCGCTTGTAATTGCCTTTTTATGTGCAGTCCTAAATATCATACCTTACATAGGTCCTTTAATTGCTTCGGTATTGGCTGCAATTTTAACTATGTTAAGTAATTTAGGATCAGATTTTCAATCCGAAATTTTACCAACTACTATCTATGTTCTAATTGGTTTCTGGATTGTTCAAATAGTGGACAATAATATCTCTCAACCGCTAATTTTTTCAAAAAGTGTGAGTTCACATCCTTTGGAAATTTTCTTGGTTATCCTAAGTGCTGGTTTCCTTTTTGGCATAGTAGGTATGGTTGTAGCGGTACCATTTTACACCATAATAAAAGTTATAGGGAAGGAATTTTTTCCAGAAAACCAACTTATAAAATTACTTACTAAAGACCTATAATTTTGGACAGTACACTTCTAAATGACGACATACAAGACTTCATTAATAGCAATTTAACGAACCCTATATCAAAATTAGCGCTTCAAAAAAATCCATTCCCTGATGTTGACTGGATTCGTATTTTAAATCAAATTGAAGCTAAAGGTAAAGCGAAGGAAAAGCTACCAACTTGGTATTGTACTGCTGGTATTTTATATCCGTCAAAAATTTCGGTTGAACAAACTTCTTCAGAACGCACAGCAGCTTATAAAGCCACTTTAATTTCAGGAAATAGTCTAATCGATTTAACCGGCGGTTTTGGAATAGATGATTATTATTTTGCTAAAACACTTACGAAGGTCGCACACTGTGAAATAAATACCGAACTATCCGAGATTGTAAAGCACAATTTTAATAAATTACAAGTAAACAATATTCAATGCTATGCAGGTGATAGCATCGAAATACTCCAAACACTTCATGACAAATGGGATTGGATTTACATTGATCCGTCGAGAAGACACGATGCAAAGGGAAAAGTTTTCTTATTACAAGATTGCTTGCCTAATGTTCCTATTCATTTGTCCACCTATTTTGAGTACTCTCATTCTGTTTTAATAAAAACGGCACCACTATTAGATTTAACGGCAGGCTTAGCTGAATTAGCAAATGTAAAAACGATTCATATTGTTGCTTTAGAAAACGAGGTTAAAGAATTATTATGGGAACTACATAAAGATTACATTGGCCCTACAGCAATAAAAACGGTCAATCTTGGTAAAGAAAAAACAGAAACTTTCGAGTATATTTTTAATAATCAAGTGGAAAT
>NZ_JAQWTM010000408.1 GCF_029242675.1 Flavobacterium sp. | reverse complement strand
TAAGGAACAGACTCATCATCTTCCTTAATTCGGGCTTTCATTTCCTCAAACAATTCTTTTTGAAAACCTATTTGATTCGCAGTCCTATCTTGATAATACTGATTTTCTTTGTTCAGATAATCAATAACTTCAGGATTCTCTCTGTCATTTAACCAAAAATAATTATCGACTCTAACATCATTAAATTTCTCAAAGGTGGTTGGTATAATTTTAGCAACGGGTGGTTGTATTTTTTCTATCATTTTGTGGACTTTCATATTTGTGTAAGCTGTTGCAAAAATAACACAAACGGGACTTAGATTCCCCTTTTTATGAATATTTTACATTGCTTATTGCCCTAAAAACAGTAATTTCGTATTCAATAACTTAAAAAGAATAAAAATGGATTTAATGGGAATGATGGGTAAGTTAAAAGAGACCCAAAATAAAATTGAAGAGACAAAAAAGCGCTTAGATACTGTTCTCGTTGATGAGCAAAGTACGGATGGATTACTAAAAGTAACACTAACTGCCAATAGAAAAGTAAAATCGATTACTATTGCAGATGAACTTTTAGAAGACAAAGAGCAATTAGAAGATTATATGATTTTAGTGCTGAATAAAGCAATCGAAAAAGCGACGAAAGTAAACGAAGCCGAACTTGATGCCGTGGCTAAAATGGATATGCCAATGATTCCAGGAATGGATAATTTATTTAAATAGAGAGCCTAAAACCTACCGTTTAAAACAAAAAAATGAGTTACACTAATTGTTGTAACTCATTTTTTTTTGCTTCTTTTTAAAACTTGGATAGCGTTTCCAACACATAGGTGTGCATCACTTCTCTATAATCCAGGTGCGTCACGATACGCAACTTTCCTTGTCCCATGGAGCTAATAGTGATGTTTTTATTTTTGAGCTTTTCGATCAAAACCTTTTCGTCGTAGGAGGGTGCAAGTGTAAATATCAGAATATTTGTTTCTACCGGCTCTACTTTTGCAACCCAACTTTTAGAACTTAGCATTGCTCCTAATTCTTTTGCTCTGCGGTGATCTTCGGCAAGGCGTTCGATGTTATTATTCAAAGCATAAATTCCGGCTGCAGCCAAATAGCCCACCTGACGCATTCCGCCTCCAAATATCTTTCGGATTCGTAAGGCACGGTGAATGGTCGCTTTATCGGCTAATAAAACAGAACCAATTGGTGCTCCTAATCCTTTCGATAAGCAAACAGAAATCGTATCGAATATTTTACCGAATTCTTTCGGATCTTGTCTTTTTGCCACAAGCGCATTCCAAATTCGGGCTCCATCAAGATGAAATTTCAAATTATTGGCAACACAAACCTTTTTAATATCTCTAAGATCTTCTAATTCATAACAAGCGCCACCACCTTTATTAGTTGTGTTTTCTACCGCTACTAAACTGGTCAATGGATTGTGGTAAAACTCGGGATCATTAATAGCACCAGCAACTTGCTCTGCTGTTATCATTCCGCGTTTTCCATCTAATAAACAAAAAGAAACCCCACTATTAAAGGATGCTCCTCCACCTTCATACAAGTACACATGGGCATATTTGTCCGCAATGATTTGCTCTCCTGGTTGGGTGTGTAACTTCAAAGCGGTTTGGTTAGCCATTGTACCCGAAGGAAAAAACAAGGCCGCTTCCATGCCAAACATAGCCGCTAAACTTGACTCTAATTCAATAACTGTGGGATCTTGCTTGTACACATCGTCACCCACTTGGGCATTGAACATGTACTGCAACATTTCGTATGAGGGCTTAGTAACCGTATCGCTAACTAAATTTATTTCCATATGTTTTATTTAAATAAACAACTCAAAGTTGGTCTGACCTAAAAAATTTCTATTTTTGCCTACAAAATTACATAATTTATGACAACTACCGAACAAATTAAAGGTATTGTAGAGCGCCTTGGTGCGTTGAGGAGGTATCTTTGACGTTGATGCCAAACTAATTGAAATTTCTAACGACGAATAAAAAACTTTTGCTCCTGATTTCTGGAATAACGCCAGAGAAGCAGAACTAACTGTAAAGAAC
>NZ_JAQWTM010000401.1 GCF_029242675.1 Flavobacterium sp. | reverse complement strand
GTATACGGAATTAGTAATTCATACAACTGTTCTCGAGCAAATATTAAAATAGAAATACTAGGTACAACTACCACTACCGAAAACCAAAACAACCATTTGAAATCTACTGGTAAGAGTCCAATCTTTATTTTTAAATCCTTTACGTATTTAACTGCCATATTTAGTTCTTAATTTGTTGTGGTTAAATGCTAATCTATCGTTTTTATTATGCCAGCGTCTGTACTTTTGCTTTGATTTAAGACGTACGGAACCAAATGTTTTCGGCTTGAAGCAAATGCAATATTAAAATGGCATTTACTCTAATTTCCTAATCTTCCTATACGGCAAACAGTAACTACTTTTATCTTTTTAAAGTAAAATGACCTCTATATTCTTTTCCATTTTCTCGAGTAACTACAAACCAATAATCAGTAGAAGGAAGTTCATTACCATTGAATTTACCATCCCAAGAATTTGTACTATTTAATGTTTTTAAAAGTTTACCGTATCGATCAAAAATAGCAACTTTTAAGTTTGGTTCGTTATTTGAAAATTGTATGGCCCATGTATCATTAAATCCATCCTGATTTGGAGTGAAAAATTTTGGATACATGAGTAAAAAAAGGTCATCTTTAGCAATTCCACAACCATTTTTATCACGAACATGAACAGTATAGGCTCCACTAATTAATCCCGAAAAAACATTGCTATCTTGGTAATTAATTCCATCAAGTGAAAATTCATAATTACCGTAGCTATTGGAACTTGTAAACACAGTAATACTGTTTTCGTTATCGGTCCAATCTTGTGTCTCAATATTCGAAATAGTTGCAACATTTGACAAAACAACATTGAAATCTTTTGTAGAGGAACAAGTTGTTGTTCCGTAGTTTTTTGTCACCGTCACTGAATACGTTCCTTCTTGGGCTACCGTAATACTTTGCGCATTAGATCCTGTTGACCAAATGTAGCTATCAAAACCTGAACCTGCATCAATAGTAGTATTTTGATTCGCACAAATAGGTACTATATCGTTGATAGCAATAATTGGTTTGCTAACTAATGCGATACTTAGTTTAACAATTTGATGACAACCATTAGAGGAAATAATTCTAACAAAAAAAGTAGTGGTCCCGGTCGCTAATTTATAATTTGAAATGGTCGTAATTAAATCAGAGTTTGTTTGATTTGTCGCGCTCGATAAAGAGCTGTAGTATTCAAAAGTACAATTTATGGGGTTTGCAATTAAACTAGAGTTGTAATTTGATAAATCAATTGTCTCCAAACCATCGTTTAAATTATCGCATATTGTTTCAGAATAGTCATTCGCATTAAGATTACTAATTAAATTTACTGTAATCGGTAATCGACTGATGCTTTCGCAATTATTTACTACTTGAGCAGCATAGTAAGTACTACCATTTACTAATTGCGTTGTATTTAAAATTGCTATTGTGCTTGCATTGGAACCATACCATTTTATATCAGTCCCATTTATAACAATATCATTTACTGTCGGATTTTGAGTGGAACAAAAACTTTGGTTTGAACCTCCTGTTGGAGCTGGCGTATTTTGAATGTTAATTAAAACAGGAGCACGTAAACTTTCGCAATTGTTAGTTGTTTGAGAAGCATAATATGTTTGCCCACTTACTAAACTAGAATTCGTTGAAAGTACGTTTCCACCTGTAGCTGCATCGTACCACTTGATATTTTGTCCAGTTACAACGATAGTATTTATCTCAGCATTTTGTTGCACGCAAAAGTTTTGTGGTGAATTTAAAATAGGTACTGAAACGGAATTGATAGTTACGTTTACTACTAATCTACTACTTTCACAGCCATTTACTGTTTGTGTAGCATAATAATTAGTGTTGGTTTGCAACAAAGTATCGGTTGGTAAACTAGCCGGTTCAGTAAGCGATGAATACCATTGTATGTTTTGACCCGTAGCATTTAAATTTGAAATTGTAGCATTTACGTCTTTGCAAAATTGTTGGTTTGTCGTAATTGGAGCAGCAGGAGATTGAGTCACTGCTACCGTTACTGCTACTCTAGAACTTGCAGGACAACTACCACTTTCTTTTGATGCATAGTACGTTTGTCCATTTAATAAGGGAATTGTAGTGTTTAATTGATTTGTACTTGTTTCAGAATCGTACCATTTAATACCAGTAGTGTTTGGAAGTAAATCACTAATCGATGGATTTTGTGCCGAACAAAATGTTTGTGAACTAGGAGCAACTGGAGCTAAACTGTTGCAGTTTGCTATTTTTAAAATAAATCCGTCAAAATTAATAACATTTTGATTGAAAGAATTTAACAAATATGAAGTTAGTAATGAAGGATCTAAATCACATTGCCCACCAAAATTTCCCGCTATAAAAATATTTTCATCTTGTACTTTTAATTCGTTAACTCCGGAATAGTAACAGGTTGTATTTGTTACCGGAGAAGAGCCAATAATATACGCTTGAGAAAACAATCTAGTAGCATCAAGTTTTAAATAAAATCCATCACTGAAAGTTGCTGTTGTCGTTAAGAAATAATCATTTGAAGAGGGATCAAGATCCACGCTAGTGCTTGCAATGTAACCTGCTACGGTGCTTGTATAGACACCCCCAAAATGATAATTGTTCAGACTGTCAATGTCAATAGTTGTAAATAGTAAGAGCGAATCAAATAGTTTTGAGTCCGTGTAGGTACCAATCGCATCTAAAAACAATATAAAACTCTGGTCTTGAATAGGAATCGTTTGGTTTGGGTCAGGATCTAGATCAACTAAATTACTGTTAGGTGCATACCCTAAAATTACAAAGTTATCGTTTACATCCAATGAAAAATTACTTAGTACGGCATTCACAATAGATTTTAACCAAATTTGATTACCGTTTGTACTATTCAACTTTAGCACATTTAGTGGATAATCATTATTCCCGCTACCAAAGCTATTAAAAACTAAAGTAATTTTATCATTAGAGTCCATTTTTAATACAATCTTACCTGACAAGGAATAATTTAAATTTTTAGACCATAAAATGGTACCACTTTGATTTAGTTTAAATAGGTAAGTTGAATTTCCATTTGCGGTAAGATTATTTTGAGAGTTTGAATCTAGTATTACTGTATTTTGAAATGTTCCAGAAACATATATGTTGTCTGCGGAATCCAAATCAAAGCAGGCATTTGCATAAAGTTTACCAGCGTTAATATTTCCTAGATTTTGAAATTTATGCCTGTAAAGTTCATTACCATTAGGATCCATTTTAATAACATTTATAAAACCATATCCATAAATCAACGTTTGGTTTTGATATAATTCTGAAATAAAAGCCAAAACATAAATATTCCCTTTAGAATCCAATTTTAAGCCAAGAACTTTATCCTCATCTTTAAGAGTACTTAATGATTTCCCCCAAATAAAACCTCCGTTGGTATTTACTTTAGTTAAATAAATACCATTTGGATTAGGAAAAAAAGAACTCTGATTATTAATTAATTTAACACCATTTTTTGTTGGATCAACATCAAACGTACTTGAATGCGACATTCCTAACGTGTACGAATCTCCATTTTTATCTACTTCAATAAAATTTGCTGTTTCAGTCTTGTCTTCAATACCGTTTACTTGTCCAACCCATTGAAAATCTTGTGCAACCGTGTTGTTGTATAAGCAAAATAAAATGATAATAAATAAGTAGCTTTTTT
>NZ_JAQWTM010000394.1 GCF_029242675.1 Flavobacterium sp. | reverse complement strand
ATTGATGCCATTGTAGGTGGTGGCGGTTTAATACAAACACCAACAGGTCTAATTTTACTACCTAATTTACCCGTTTCTACCGTTATTGGAAGTTTAAAAATTCCTGCTTTTAGCGGAACCTCGTTTGCAGCTTATCAATACATGAAAAAAGTGAAAATGAAATGGAAATTGTTATTTCTTATGATGGCGTTGGCGATGCCGTCAGCTTTTTTGGGATCTACTTTATTAACGTATATGAGTAATGATTTTATGAAGCCACTCTTGCTTTTTATCCTCTCTCTATTAGCTATTTATACTTATGCAAAGAAAAATTTTGGACAGCAAGTCGAAAAAGAAATATCTACCACGCGATTACTATTGAACGCAGTGTTGATTAGTATTATAGTTGGATTTTATGACGGATTTATTGGTCCTGGGACGGGTAGTTTTTTTGTCGTAGCCTTTATTGCTTTAATGGGATTTGACTTTTTGCACGCTTCCGCAAATGCTAAAATGGTAAATCTAGCGACAAATTTTGGTTCGATCTGCCTGTTTGCTTTAAAAGGGAAAATCCTTTGGGCTATCGCATTACCTATGGCAGCAAGTAATGCTTGTGGCGGATGGTTAGGTGCTAAATTAGCTATTAGCAAAGGAAACGGCTTTATTAGAATTTTCTTCTTAGTAGTCGTGGTGTGTACTTTAATCCGCTTTGCTTATGATGTTTTTTACAAATAAAAAGCGTTGAAATTTGCTGCTTTTGGTCCTAAGTACATTTCTTAAATAACTCCATAAAAATGGTAGCAAATGCATTTTAAAAATTTGCCAGACGGCTCTTTATTAACTCTTAAATTCTTATTTTTGCATAAATAGAAAATTTTCATGCAACAATACATTTCCCAACTCAACGAAGCGCAACGCGAACCCGTTCTACAAAAAGATGGACCTATGATCATCATTGCTGGTGCTGGCTCGGGTAAAACACGTGTGTTAACCATAAGAATTGCCTATTTAATGCACCAAGGTATCGATGCATTCAATATCCTATCGCTTACATTTACGAATAAAGCGGCTCGTGAAATGAAAAACCGTATCTCAGATATTGTAGGGTCTAGCGAAGCCAAAAATTTATGGATGGGAACATTTCACTCTGTTTTTGCCCGAATACTTAGGTCAGAAGCTGATAAATTAGGATATCCTTCGAATTTTACGATTTATGACTCACAGGATTCTCTGAGGGCTATTTCGGGAATTATAAAAGAAATGCAATTAGACCGCGATATTTATAAGCCTAAGCAAATTTTAAGTCGCATCTCTTCCTTCAAAAATAGTTTGATCACTGTTAAAGCCTATTTTAACGATCCTGATTTAATGGAAACGGATGCCATGGCTAAGAAGCCAAGAATGGGTGAAATCTATCAGAATTATGTAGATCGCTGCTTCAAATCGGGAGCGATGGATTTTGATGATTTGTTACTAAAAACCAACGAATTATTGACGCGTTTTCCTGATGTTTTGGCCAAATATCAAAATCGATTCAGATACATACTCGTGGATGAGTATCAGGATACGAATCATTCCCAGTATTTAATTGTTCGTGCCTTATCAGATAAATTTCAAAATATATGCGTAGTTGGTGATGATGCGCAAAGTATTTATGCATTTAGGGGAGCCAATATCAATAACATCTTGAATTTTCAGAAGGATTACGAAGGAGTAAAGACCTTTAGATTAGAACAGAATTACCGTTCTACTAGAAATATTGTAGAAGCAGCGAATACAATCATCGATAAAAATAAAGTCAAATTAGATAAAATAGTTTGGACAGCAAACGAATTTGGACCTAAGATAAAAATTCACCGTTCCATGACTGATGCTGAGGAAGGACGTTTTGTGGCAAGTACCATATTTGAGCAAAAAATGCAAAACCAAATGACTAATGGTCAATTCGCTATTTTGTATCGTACCAATGCACAATCCCGTTCGATGGAAGATGCTTTACGCAAAAGAGATATTCCGTATCGTATTTATGGAGGACTTTCATTTTACCAAAGAAAAGAGATCAAAGATGTATTGTGCTCTTTGCGTTTAGTTTTAAATCCGAAAGACGAAGAAGCTTTGATGCGAGTGATTAATTACCCCGCAAGAGGAATCGGTAACACGACCATCGAAAAAATAGTCGTAGCGGCTAATCACTATAAAAGATCCATGTTTGAGGTGATGCTCAATATTGATAAAATAGATTTGAAACTAAACTCCGGTACCAAACAGAAGATTCAAGATTTTGTTACCATGATTCAAAGTTTTCAGGTCATCAATGAAAATCAAGATGCTTTTTATATCACGGATCATGTTTCTAAAAAAACGGGATTAGTACAAGAATTAAAAAAGGATGCTACGCCTGAGGGAATGGCTAAAATTCAAAATATTGAAGAGTTGCTTAATGGTATCAAAGATTTTACCGAAGGGCAAAAAGAGATCGACGGTGCAAGAGGCGCTTTGGGCGAATTTATGGAAGATGTAGCTCTTGCTACCGATTTAGATAAGGACACCAGCGATGAAGATCGAGTAGCGCTTATGACGATACATTTAGCCAAAGGATTAGAGTTTCCACATGTTTTTGTAGTAGGTATGGAAGAAGATTTATTTCCGTCCGCTATGAGTATGAGCACTCGGTCTGAATTAGAGGAAGAACGTCGTTTGTTTTATGTAGCTTTGACTAGAGCTGAGCATCAAGCGTATTTGACCTATGCGCAATCGCGCTACCGATGGGGAAAATTAACTGATAGTGAACCTTCGCGATTTATAGAAGAAATAGATGCGCAGTATTTGGAATACCTAACACCAGCAGAGTCTTCGTATCGCTTTAAGCCGATGATTGATAAAGATATTTTTGGCGATGTGGACAAATCCAAACTTAGATTGGCCAAACCAACAAGTGGGACGCCTCCAATTCCAGCTTCAACTAATATGCCTAAGCCCGATTTAAACATGCGAAAATTAAAACCTATTGGTGGAAACCCTAATGCATCAGGAACGGCTAATTTATTTGACAATAAATTGACAGCAGGGAATGTTGTAATGCATGAACGCTTTGGTCGTGGTCAAGTGGTCAATTTAGAAGGTGTAGGTGCAGACAAAAAAGCAGAAATCAAATTTGAAGTTGGGGGAATCAAGAAATTATTATTGCGATTTGCTAAACTTGATATCATAGGTTAAAAAAAAACGTTTGCAGTTTTAAGAAGAAGAAATCAACTTGGAATAGTAAACAAGAAAAACATAAAACGTTATACGATGGCACAGTTTTTAAAAATATACGAAGACAAACCTAACGAAGCTGCTATTGCTAAAGTCGTTAAGATTTTGAAGGATGGCGGACTGGTAATTTATCCCACCGATACAGTATATGGGTTGGGTTGCGATATTACTAATTCAAAAGCACTAGAACGTATTGCAAAGATTAAAGGCGTAAAATTAGAGAAAGCTAACTTTTCATTCATTTGCCATGATTTGAGTAATCTATCTGATTATGTTAGGCAAATTGACACCGCTACTTTTAAAATTTTAAAAAGAGCCTTACCAGGACCGTATACTTTTATATTACCAGGTAATAATAATTTGCCAAAAGAATTCAAAAAGAAAACTACTGTTGGTATCCGTGTACCCAATAATGAGATTGTTTTAGAAATTGTAAGACAGTTAGGCAATCCTATTGTTTCAACTTCCATTCGTGATGAGGATGACGTAATCGAATATACTACTGATCCAGAGTTGATTTTTGAGAAATGGCAAAATCTTGTCGATTTAGTTATTGATGGAGGATATGGAGATAACGTAGGCTCTACCATTATTGATTTATCAGGAGCTGAACCTGAAATTATCAGAGAAGGAAAAGGAGATATTGATATTATCTAATATTAATTATCGATGATGTTTTTATAATAAAATGTTTATCTTTGAAATTATAAGATGTTTCAAATTACAATATAAGCATGTTATTCTTAATTATATTTGATTGGTTATTAGAGAAAAGTTAAGGATACATTAAGGCAGGTCGAAAGATCTGCTTTTTCTATTAGTACCTATCTCCAGCTAAAATTTATGCATAAAAAAAGCGCCTCCGTTAAGAGACGCTTTACAGCTATAGAATAACTTAATTATTTAGCTTGTTTTTTCATTTCTTTCTCCACCATTTCGTAGAATTGATCAATTTTAGGAAGTACTACAATACGAGTTCTTCTGTTACGAGCTCTGTTGTCAGCGTTGTCATTAGCTACTAATGGTACGTATGAACTTCTACCAGCAGCAATTAATTGACTTGGTTTTACTCCTAGCTCATCTGTAAGAACACGGATGATAGACGTAGAACGTTTAACACTTAAATCCCAGTTGTCAAGTAAAATGTTGTTACCAATGTATGGAACGTTATCTGTATGACCTTCAACCATGCACTCAAAGTCTGGCTTGTCATTAACTACTTTTGCAACCTTAGCTAAAACACCTTTTGCTTTATCAGTTACATTGTAGCTTCCGCTTTTGAATAATAATTTATCAGCAATAGAGATAAATACCACTCCTTTTTCAACATTGATTTCAATGTCTGGATCATTTAAACCAACTGCACTTTTTAAACTAGTAACAACTGCTAGTGTAACACTATCCTTTTTAGTTAAGGCATCCTGCATTCTACTAATTTTTAAATCTTTCTCTTTGATAGATTCTAATGCTTTTTCAATGTTTTCAGCACCTTTAGTCGTTAAAATCGTCATATCTTTAGACGTGTTAATCAACGTCTCATTGTGCTCTTTTAAACCTTGAACTCTTGCCGTAAGTCCTGCTTTCTCTTCAAGACAGGCATTTAATTTTACGGTAGCCGAATTTAATAAATCTTGAGTTTCTTTGTTTCTTGATTCTAAATCAGCATATTTCTTTTTACTAACACATGAAGTTAGTAGTGCGAAAAGTGATAAGGTGATTACGATTTTTTTCATAAAAATAATGTTTAGTTGAATTACAAAGTTAGTTTTTAAAGGTTGAATACAATAATTATTTACTGTTAAAATCATTTAACAAATATCTTGCCAGAATTAACATAATATTGATAAACGATACTTTTTGTTGAATAGTATGTTTCCGACTGAAAATTTCCTCTTTTTTTGTAAGTACTTGATAATAATCTATAAAAGGAGAAATGTGCCTTTAAAATTGCCATGAAATGCGCAAACTTTCCTTTAAAAATAAATTGAATTCCTGCTAGTCCATCCAATAGCATACGAGTAAAAAGGACTAAGATTAACTTGTTTTTGGGTAAATTCTTAGATAACATTAACAGTGAATTCCTGAAATTCAGGAAGGTTTTCTTTGGATTGCCTTGTTGTAGCGTGGCGCCCCCCACGTGGTAGACTGTAGAATTGTACTGATATTTTATTTGATAGCCTTTATTTAAAGCACGCCAGCAAAGGTCTATTTCCTCTTGATGTGCAAAAAAGTCTGCATCAAAACCACCTAATTCATGGTAAACCGATGATCGAATAAAAAAACAGGCTCCAGAAGCCCAAGAAATAGCGCAATTGTTATCATATTGTTCTAAATCTTGTTCAACAGTATCAAAAACGCGACCGCGACAATAGGGATAACCATACTTATCGATAAAACCACCAGCTGCCCCCGCATATTCAAAGTAGGTCTTGTTTTTAAAGTCTAATAATTTCGGCTGAATTATGGCTGTTTTTGGCTCTGCTTCAAAAGTTTGTAAAATAGGCTGTAACCAATTTTCAGTTACTTCAATATCGGAATTTACTAGTGCATAAATATCGGCCTCAATATGCTGTAAAGCTTCATTGTAGCCTTGAGCAAAACCAAAGTTACTGCTATTTTGAACTATTTGAACTGTTGGAAAATTTGCTTTTACAAAGGCAACAGAATCATCTGTAGAAGCATTGTCAGCAACATAAATAGTCGCTTCGGGAGAAAATTGTACTACTGAGGGTAAAAACTGTTCCAATAACTTTGTACCGTTCCAGTTTAGGATAACTACTGCTGTTTTTTTCAAGATACTAGTGAAATTTAAATGTACAAATTATTTATAATCAATTCTAAAGTTGATAATCGGGAAGTTGTGATAAAAAAACGTACGCTTCGTTTTCAAAGTCCATTTGGCAAAAATAATGATTCAATCCATTAGTTACCATTAAAAACTGCGCTTTAAGGGTCAAATTGTAGCGTGCAATTTGGTCAAAAGTGGCTTGTGTAATTTTTACTTCGGGAGCTTTACATTCTACCAATACTTTTATACTACCATCAGGATTAAAAACTACAGCATCATAACGCTTGCTTAAACCGTTTACTTTCAATACCTTTTCAACGTTTATCAATGATTTCGGATACTTTTTTTCGTCCATTAAAAAGCAAACTACATGTTGTCTGACCCATTCTTCGGGCGTAAGAACGATGAATTTTTTCCTGATTTCATCAAAAATAGACACTTTATTTTCACTATTTTTGAATCGGAAACTATAAGAAGGAAAATTAAGCTTTTGCATAGCGCAAAAATAGGTATTTAGTTGAATTTTTCAGAACCTTTAGCCTGAAACCTCCAACTTTAAACTTGAAACACGATATAAATGGACGAAGTAATCAAAATTGTAAACGATATTAAGAACGGAAACATTAAACCCATTTATTTTTTAATGGGTGAAGAACCGTACTATATTGATAAATTATCCGATTATATTGAGCAAAATGTCCTTTCTGAAGAGGAAAAAGGTTTTAATCAAACCGTTTTGTACGGGAGAGACGTAACAGTCGAAGATATTGTTTCATCAGCAAAACGATATCCAATGATGGCCGAAAGACAAGTCATTATTGTAAAAGAAGCGCAAGAATTAAGTCGAACCATCGAAAAGTTGGAATCGTACGCTGACAATCCGATGCCTACAACGGTTCTAGTAATCTGTTATAAATACAAAACATTAGATAAACGAAAAAAAGTAACTAAGGTACTAGCTAAAAACGGACTAGTTTTCGAGAGTAAAAAATTATACGAGAACCAAGTGGGCGAATGGATAAAAAGAGTTTTATCAGGTAAAGAGTATGCTATTGAGCCCAAAGCTTCGGCGATGTTAGTTGAATTCCTAGGTACGGATTTAAGTAAAATTAATAACGAACTTGAAAAACTCCAAATCATATTGCCGAAAGGAGCCACTATTTTTGCCAAAGACATTGAGGAGAATATAGGTTTTAGTAAAGATTTTAATGTTTTTGAATTGCGTAAAGCGATAGGGGAACGCAATCAACTTAAAGCGTATACAATCGCTGAGAATTTCGCTAATAATCCCAAAGACAATCCTATGGTGGTAACGACCAGTTTGGTTTTTGGTTTCTTTGTACAATTATTAAAATACCACGGTTTAAAGGATAAAAACCCAAAAAACGTAGCTACCGTGATTGGAGTAAACCCTTATTTTTTAAAAGAGTACGACCTTGCCCTTAAAAATTATCCGATGCGGAAAGTAAGTCAGGTGGTAGCTTCGTTACGAGATATTGATGTAAAAAGTAAAGGAGTTGGTGCGAATGCGATGTCAAATTCGGATTTATTGCGAGAAATGCTCTATCATATTTTTAATTAGCGGTTAAATCACGATATTTGCAACACATAAATAATATACCACAATCATGGGAATGAATAAAAATACGGTCTTAGGATGGGCTACCTTTATAATGATCTTAATGGGTTTGCTATTAATAGGTCTTGGAGCTTTTAGATATAGTGAAGTTTCAGGTTGGGGATTTGTAGCCGTAGGAGTTGGCTTTTTGGCCAATGCTTGGGTTTTTAGCTCACTAAAAGGGAGATTGTAAAAGAATATAAAAATTAAAATTAAATATAATGTCAGACGATAAAAAAGTAATTTTCTCAATGCAAAAATTGAGTAAAACCTATACGGGAGCGGATAAACCGGTTCTTAAAAATATTTATTTAAGTTTCTTTTACGGAGCAAAAATTGGTATTTTAGGTTTGAATGGATCAGGTAAATCTTCACTACTTAAAATTATTGCTGGTGTAGATAAAAATTACCAAGGAGATGTTGTTTTTCAACCAGGTTACACAGTTGGTTACTTAGAGCAAGAGCCAATCTTAGATGATTCTAAAACCGTTTTAGAAATTGTTCAAGAAGGCGCTGCGGAGACTATGGCAGTACTTGCGGAATACAATAGCATTAACGATTTGTTTGGTTTAGAAGAAAATTATTCTGATCCGGACAAAATGGACAAGTTAATGGACCGTCAAGCCGCTTTGCAAGATAAAATTGATGCGTTAGGTGCTTGGGAAATCGACACCAAACTTGAGATAGCAATGGATGCTTTACGTACTCCTGATGGTGATACACCAATCAAAAATCTTTCCGGTGGAGAGCGTCGGCGTGTAGCTTTATGTCGTTTGTTGTTGCAACAACCTGATGTATTGCTTTTAGATGAGCCTACCAACCACTTGGATGCAGAATCGGTGTTGTGGTTAGAGCAGCATTTAGCACAATATTCAGGAACTGTAATTGCCGTAACCCACGATAGGTATTTCCTAGATAATGTAGCTGGATGGATTTTAGAGTTAGATAGAGGAGAGGGTATTCCATGGAAAGGAAACTATTCTTCTTGGTTGGACCAAAAATCAAGCCGTATGGCCTTAGAAGAAAAAGTAGCTTCTAAACGTCGTAAAAACTTAGAAAGAGAGTTGGACTGGGTTCGTCAAGGGGCTAAAGGACGTCAGACGAAACAAAAAGCACGTTTACAGAACTACGATAAGTTGTTGAACGAAGATCAAAAACAATTAGATGAAAATCTAGAAATCTATATTCCTAACGGACCACGTTTAGGAACTAATGTTATCGAAGCGAAAAATGTTGCCAAAGCTTTTGGAGACAAATTATTATACGATAACTTAAACTTTACCTTGCCACAAGCAGGAATCGTTGGAATTATCGGACCCAATGGTGCTGGTAAGTCAACTATTTTCAGAATGATAATGGGAGAACAAGAAACAGATAGTGGTGAATTCTCAGTGGGTGAGACGGTAAAAATTGCCTACGTAGATCAATCACACTCTAACATTGACCCAAATAAATCAATTTGGGAAAACTTTGCCGATGGTCAAGAATTAATCATGATGGGCGGTAAGCAAGTAAACTCAAGAGCGTATTTGTCTCGTTTTAATTTTGGTGGTGGAGAGCAAAACAAAAAAGTTTCAGCCCTTTCAGGAGGAGAACGTAACCGTTTGCACCTAGCAATGACCTTAAAAGAAGAAGGGAATGTATTGTTACTGGATGAGCCTACCAATGATTTAGATGTCAACACACTTCGTGCATTGGAGGAAGGTTTAGAAAATTTCGCTGGTTGTGCCGTAGTGATTTCGCACGACAGATGGTTCTTGGACAGAATCTGTACGCATATCCTAGCCTTTGAAGGAGATTCAGAAGTGTATTATTTTGAAGGTGGTTTCTCTGAATACGAAGAAAACAAGAAAAAACGCCTTGGTGGAGATTTAACACCGAAACGTTTGAAATACAGAAAATTAATTAGATAATTTTCAACTAATTATTTTAAAACAAAGCCTCAAAATATAACTAAATTTGAGGCTTTTTTTGTTTTCAGGAGCTATTTCCTGCTCTCATTCCAATCTTTTTATCCGCAAAAAAAGCGTCTAAAAAGGATTTTCCCTTCGATCAGGGCTATGAAATATATTTTCATTATAAAAATTTTGATTGTAATTCTGGTGTCGGAATCATACAACTTCCTTTTTTACCGTACCATTTATACCTGTTTATAGCAACGTAATCATAGATATGATTTCTGATTTTTTCTGGAATAATTCTAAAAACTCCAGCTAACGAATACATAAACCCTAAATCCGAAGCGATTCTCAAAGCAGCTTCTGATTTATAATAATATGCTTTACCTGGCTCAAATAAAATAATACTATCAAGCTGAGTAGAATCAACACCAATATACTGACAAATTGCCACACCCAAGTCGGATTGCAAAGCTACAAACCTGAAAACATCTTTTTTATCTCTTTCAATAATAAACTGTACGGCTTGATTGCATAAGTTGCAAACACCATCAAAGAGTATTATTTTTTTATTAGGAGGAAGGTTCAGCATGTTAGGTTTTTTTTTGGTCTTTTTTATTCAATATTAGTTCGTCATTCCTAGAGTTACTTCGTCATTATGAGCAATGAAGCAATAGCACAAATACAAGCAACAAAAATAGGTAAATATCTATTAGCACAAGCAGTAATGCTGAGCAATCTAATAGGATTGCGTCGTACCTCGTAATGACTTTAGTTGTGCTTATTATTTCGTTTCGCAGGTCATTGCGAGGAACGAAGCAATCGCACGAACGCGAACAATTCATTGGGGCATTGAAGCAATCGCACTAACGTAAGCAATGAAATTATGTATTAGTACAGCATTAAAATTGAGCAACATAATAGGATTGCGTCGTACCTCGCAATGACTTTAGTTGTGTTTGTTTTTTTGTTTACCATGTCATTGCGAGGAACGAATCAATCGCACTAACACGAGCAACTAAATAGTAGCACAAGCACCAATACTAAGCAACTAAGTAGGATTACGGTGTATCTCGCAATGACTTTTAAACGGTCATAATGTCCTTAATATCATCATACAAATCATTCCAACTAGGGTTTATCGAGCGTATTAAATTATTTTTAGCCTCTCTTGAACCGGCTTTAATTTGTTTCTCTCTAGCAATTGCATCACCAATCCATTGAAACTGCTCATAATAAACTAGAATATTCAAACTGTATCGAGCAGAGAACGACTTTGGATTTCTTTTTTCTTTGTGTTCTAAAATTCTACGAGGAAGATTTGAAGTCACTCCAGTATAAACTACCGTTTGATATTTATTTGTGATGATGTAAATGAATCCTGGCTTCATACTTTGAGTCTTATGTTATAGAAACAATTGTCTAAAGTTATGATTTTTTTTGTTTATTGGGTCATTGCGAGGAACGAAGCAATCGCACGAACACGTGCAATTCAATTGAGCCATGAAAGAATCGCACGAACTCGAGCAACTTAATTTAGTAGTAACACAAGCACGAATTTTGAGCAACATTATAGGATTGCTTCGTACCTCGCAATGACTTTAGTTGTGTTTGTTTTTTTGTTTCACGAGTCATTGCGAGCAACGAAGCAATCGCACTATCACGAGCAACAAATTTGATTCTAGAAGCAATCGCACTAATACGAGTAATTCAATTGAGTATTAAAGCAATCCCACTAACATGAGCAACAAAATTTAGTATTATCACAAGCACCAATACTGAGCAACTTAGTAGGATTGCGTCGTACCTCGCAATGACTTTAGTTTTGTTTGTTTTTTTGTTTCACGAGTCATTGCGAGGAACGAAGCAATCTTACTAACACGAGCAACAAATTTGATTCTTGAAGCAATCGCACTATCACGAGCAACAAAAATAAGTAAATATCTTTTAGCACAAGCAGCAATACTAAGCAACCTGATAGGATTGCGTCGTACCTCGCAATGACTTTAGTTGTGCTGTTTGTTTTGTTTAGCATGTCATTGCGAGGAACGAAGCAATCGCATTAACACGAGCAATTCGTTTGGGTATTGAAGCAATCGCACGAACTCGAACAACCAAATTTAGTAGTAACA
>NZ_JAQWTM010000386.1 GCF_029242675.1 Flavobacterium sp. | reverse complement strand
TAAGTACTTGTTACTGTACATCCGAATAAATACATTCTTTAATTACTTTGCTTGTTTCTGGCATTCGAAATTTAATAATTAACGATGATATTATTGTTAATCCGCCAATTAAAAAGATTGCATATTCCAATCCAAATAAGTCTGCAGTTACCCCAGAAATGATTGCACCGAAGGCATACCCCAAATCTCTCCAGAATCGAAAAATTCCAATGCTTTCTGCTCGTTGTGTCGGAATTGTCGCCTGCGCAATGGTTGCCAAGAAAGTAGGGTAAACTAATGCTGTTCCCAATCCTAAAATTGTTGAAATGAGCACAAGTGCTAAAAAACTACTACTAAAAGGAATAAAGAATATAGCTAACCCTTGTAATAACATACCCCAAAATAGCATCGCTTTTTTAGAATATATATCAGACATTTTTCCAGTAAAAAGTTGCCCAATACCCCAAACAGTAGGATAAATAGCTGTAATAATACCAATGTTCTCCGCGTTGTATTTAAGTGAAAACAAAATGATGGGAAATAACCCCCAAATCATTCCGTCATTTAAGTTATTTATTAACCCTGCTTGTGTTACTGCGCTTAATGTTTTGTTTTTGAATGTTGTTTCAAGAAATACATTGTTTAGTTGATCTGTATTATCTGTGGTACTTTCCTTGTGTACAAATGCTCTAGTGTCCTTAACAAAAAAAAGCGTTAAAAAAAACCCGATAATCGATATAAAAATACCTATGTAAAAAGGATATGGTGTTATCCCGTATTTATTAGCTACGTATCCCGATAAAAAAGCAACTACACCCACCGCAAAATATCCTGCAAATTCATTTAATCCAATTGCCAGCCCACGATCTTTTTCTCCTACCAAATCAATTTTCATTTCTACAGTGCTACTCCAAGTTAAACCTTGACTCATTCCAAGTAAAATGTTTGCAAAAATCACCCAATTCCAACTGCTGGCATTAATCAACATAAAAGGGATCGGTATTGCTAAAAGCCAACCAATAAGTAATAAGTTTCTACGCCCAAATCTGTTTGCTAATTTACCCGTGAAGTAATTTGTAATGGCTTTGGTTAAACCAAAAGCAGTTATAAATGAAAGAATGGCCGTTTTTGAAGCTACTCCAAATTCAAGATTGGCAAATTGAGGAAATATGGTTCTTTCCATGCCAATCATACCACCAACAAAAGCATTAACAATTACCAAAATTGTAAATTGTTTCCAGTTTTCTTTAAGACCAAGTTTTATATGTTCCATTCGTTTATTTCTATTTAATTGCACAACGATTTGCTCCCGCTTCAAGATCAGCAACAATAAAATCACCAATGTCGCCCGATTTATTTATTTCAGCAATGGTTAAGTAGTTTAGTGGTGAAACTGGTAGTTTTGATAAAATACTTTTTACAAAATTATCAACTGAGAAAGTTAAAGCTGGAATACTTTTTTTGAGTTTTTTCAGTTTCTCTGCTACAATAGGTTGTCCTATTACAATGGACTGTGAAATATGTGCAGGCAAAATTAAAGTCTCATCAGGAAATGTATTGATGAGTTGCAATGAATTATACAAAGCTGTTGATTTTCTTATAGCTTCCTCTTCATCTGCTTTTAAGTCCGGTCTTCCGATGCCGTCTGTAAATAAAGTATCACCAGTTAGTAAAACCTTATTGTCAATTGAATAAGAGGTACTCTCCCAAGTATGTCCAGGTGTATGAATTACTTTGATTTCGATTTTTCCAATTTTTAATAATTCATTATCCTCCAGAGGAGTAAAAGAATAGGAAACGGATGCATTGCTATTCATTAAATGTTTTGCGCCTGAATAATTCGCAAGATCTTTTGTTCGGGAAACATAATCCGCATGGATGTGTGTGTCAGTTACAAAGTCAATTTTCCAGCCTTCTGTTTTGGCAATAGTATCATAAATGGAAGGATCTAACGAAGCATCAATAACAATTGCTTTATTACCAGAACCAATTATGTAAGACAAACATCCTTTGGCAACCCTCCTTATTTGAATGATTTTAAAATTTTCGAATTCCAAAACTGCTGTGTCATAAGCATAATTCCAAGCTTTCATTCCCCCTTCAAGAGAATAAGCATCAAAGCCTTTGGATGCTAAAATTTCTGTCGCAAATTTGCTTAAATTTCCACCTGCGCATAACGTTACAACAGGTATTTGATTGTCAATTTGTACATCATCCAATGCTTGTACATTACCTGATTTCAGACTTTCATAAATATTTATATGGATACTATTGGGAATATACCATTCATTTCTTTCAGCTATTGGCCTGATGTCAAGGATCGTAATCTTTTTCCCTTCTTTTAACCAGTTACTCAATTTTTGAGTGTCTATTGTTTTAATTAATGCCATTGTCTAAATTAATTTAAAATTTATTATACAAAGGTCACTTAAGCAAAAATCTATTCCTTTAACATTTGATAAAAAATTACTTTACAGACGCTCTAATTCTACTCAAACTCACTTGAGTAATTCCAAGATAGGAAGCAATATATTTGAGTGGCAATTTTTGAACAATTTTGGTTTCTTTCAATAAGGCTAAATACCGTTCTTCAGCTGCATGAAACTGTATTCCTTCTACACGATGTATGGCATCTACGTAAGCCGCTTCAAAAATCAAACGAAAAAGTCTTTCTATTTGGGGAAATGTGTCATACAATTTAAAAAGCTGTGTTGAATTGATCGCTATTATTTCCGCATCTTCTAGAATCTGAATGGCTTTTTGTGATGGCTTGCCAGTAAACAGGCTTTCAGCTCTCGCAATAATGCTACCTTCAAAAGCAAAATGTTCCGTAATATCAATACCGTCTTTGTAGTAATAAATGCGAGCAATTCCTGATTTTAGAAAGTAAATCGTTTTACAAGTATGCCCGAAAGGTTGCAGAATTTCATTTTTTTTTATGCTAAAATTTGAACATATTTCAGTCAAGGCTTTTTTAGCATCTACCGGGAGATTTTGAAATTTAGCGAAGTATTCAAGTAGTTCTGTCATTTTCTTAGGTTAATTATACCCTTACTTTTTATGACCTCGGCACAAATGCGTCAGTTTTATCAAATTTAAATAATTTTTTAAAAATAGAACTGATTTTGATAATATAAAGAAGAAATTAGAGATATGAAGCAAACAAAGAATCGGCTCTAGGAATACCTGAACTACAGCCTATTTTTTTTACAGCTGAATGGGATAACGGGGTTTTAACACTAAATTTATTTAATAAAAAAAGATTAAAAATTTATTTTTTGAACTCTAACTGCATTCAAAATCGCTAACAATGCTAAACCCAAATCGGCAAAACGGCCTCGCACAAAGTAGCTAATCCGCATACTACGAGAATTAGTACTATCACTTTAACTGTGAATGCGAGTATTTTATTTTGCATTACATTTTTTCGGGTTGATTTTCAGATTTATATGACAACTTTAATTTTGTTTGGTTGGTCGTTCTGAATTTAGATCTCGGCAATATCTATAGTTACGACAATACCTAAACCGCCGATTACAAGAAAACAAAAACCGCCTTAAAGATTAAAGATAATGGAATTGCCCCAAATGATAATTGATAAATACTATAACAAATCAAAATAATACGATGACAATAAACTACTCCTCGTTTTGAGCAACCAGAAAATTAAGGCCTATTTAAAGGAAATTGTCTGCATTTGTGAATTACACATAGAAAGTAATTCTTAATCTATTAAATTTTAAGAGAGATTCCTTCTATCGCCTTTTTTCTAAAAACTGTTTCTTCTCGTTTCGTTTGAGTTCCATTAATTAATCGAATAGTAATTCAATAAAAAAATTACCAAACTAGAACTTTGCAACAGTGTTGCACAAAAATTATTCTATATTTGTGCTCTATTATGAAAGCACTTATTTCCATATCAATGTCTGTTTTATTCCTTTTTCAAGGAATTAGTGCAGATATGGATCTATGTAAGCCAATTCAGGAAATTTCAAACTTTATTACCCATTATCAAGATCATAAGATATATGGTGACTCTTTTTTTGAGTATGTAGTAGAAGATTATATCGATAACGATGGAACGAAGACAGATCATCATAACAATCCAGATAAGGAGAATATGCCTGTTCACTCCCATCATCAATGTTGCCGTACTGTATTATTTATTGCAAACCTCAATACAGATCTAATAGATCAATTAAAGTTTGTAAATGATAAAAAATTTATTCTATATTTTCTTAATTTCAATTCCAGATATCTGGAATCCTCTTTCGAACCACCAAAGGTTTAATTCAGTTTTTTTTTAATGGATAACTATATCCTAAAGTCATGCTTTTAAAAGTAGGCATCGCTTCAATTTTAGTTTGCGCTCTTGCGTAAACTCATCATTTAAACTGAATTAAATCACATTATATGATTAACAAAATCATTTCATTTTCCATTAATAATAAATTTATTATTGGACTCTTTATAGTGGCACTTATCGGCACAGGTATTTACTCTATGTACACCATAAACTTAGGTTCTGTGCCCGATATTACCAATAACCAAGTGCAAGTAATAACTACTGCCCCTAATTTAGGAACAGAAGATATTGAGCAATTCGTGACTTATCCTGTGGAATTAGCAATGGCAAATTTGCCAGATGTTATTGAACTGCGTTCCGTTTCACGTTTTGGCCTTTCCGTAGTTACGATTGTTTTTAAAGACGAAGCTGGAACTTATTTACCAAGACAGCTGGTACAAGAAAAACTTGCAGAAGTTAGTGAAGAAATTCCTAATGGATTTGGCAAACCCTTTATGGCACCAATAACTACAGGATTGGGCGAAATTTACCAATACACATTAAAAGTAAAGAAAGGCTACGAAGATAAATTCGATGCAATGGAACTTCGTACCATCCAAGATTGGATCGTAAAACGTCAAATGGCATTAGTGCCTGGAGTTGTGGAGGTCAATGCCTTTGGAGGCTATGTGAAACAATATGAAGTAGCCATAAATCCCAATAAACTCAAAAGTTTTGGTATAACAATCAATCAGGTCTTCGAAGCTCTTAAAGTTAACAATGCAAATACGGGTGGAGCTTATATAGAAAAAAACCATCAAGCTAATTTTATTCGTGGCGAAGGTTTAGCTCGTAGCATCGCCGATTTAGAAAGTACGGTGGTAACTACACAAAATGGTAGTCCTGTATTGATACGTGATGTAGCCGAAAAAGTAGGCTATGGTAACTCGGTTCGTTATGGTGCTTTTACACAAGATGGTCATGAGTCCGTAGGCGGACAAATTTTAATGCTAAAAGGGCAAAGTCCAGGCGAAGTAGTTAAAAATGTAGAAGCTCGGATAGCCGAAATTCAAAAATCACTGCCAGAAGGCGTATATATTGATGCATTTTTAAGTCAGAGCGACCTCATCGGCAGAACCACGAGTACCGTCGAAAAAAACCTTATTGAAGGCTCATTGATTGTAATATTTGTTTTAGTGCTTCTTTTAGGAAGTTTTCGTGGCGGATTGATTACAGCTTCAGTAATTCCATTATCACTATTGTTTGCCTTTATTTTGATGAAACAATTTGGAGTTTGGGCAAACTTGATGTCCTTGGGTGCGATTGACTTCGGGATTATTGTAGATGGTGCTGTAATTATTGTGGAAGGTATGGTATTCCATATTCATCAGCGGATGAAGAAAACCACATCAGCTATTAATCAAAATGAAATGGATGAGATAGCTTACGAGTCGGCAAGTAAAATGATGAATTCTGCTTTTTTCGGGCAATTAATCATTCTAATTGTGTTCACGCCCATTCTTTTTTTAACGGGCGTTGAAGGAAAAATGTTCCGCCCAATGGCGTTTACTTTCGGTTTTGCAGTTCTAGGGGCTATTATCCTTTGTCTTACTTATGTTCCAATGATTTCG
>NZ_JAQWTM010000378.1 GCF_029242675.1 Flavobacterium sp. | reverse complement strand
ATTGATCTTCAATTTTTAAAATTATGTTAGCGTTGTGAAAAATAAAAATCAAAGGCTACTGTATTACTGATTTATAAAAAGCCAAACTCTCTTTCGCTAAGATATCGATACCAAACTTTTGAACTATTTGTTGTCTTGCAGCTGAACCTATTTTTAGTTGTTCCTTGCTATTCTCAAGTAAGGAGTTAATTGCATTGGCATACCTAACATGCTCTTTTGGATGTACCAAAAACCCACTTATTCCATTCTCTATTACATCTGTTGCCCAACCAATATTTGAAGCTACAACTGGCTTTTCCATTGCCATTGCTTCAATCCACGATACTGGTAACGCCTCAGCAAAAGACGGAAAAACGCAAACAGCTGCTTGATTTATGTGTTTTTGAATCTCACTATAGGGAACACTGCCTAGGCAGGTAACATTTGGCTCTGCTTCCTTACTAAACAAATTCTGCATCAGACCCCAAGTTGATGGAGATCTTGAAATAATATCAGGCACATCTTTCCCCACTAAAATTAATTGAGCAGTAGGATTATCTTTTATGACTTCGTTGAAAATAAGTGGCAGTTCCAATAGTCCTTTTTTGCGAATTAAACTTCCAAAATATAAAATGGTATTGGGTACTATTTCTACTTGCTGATTTCGTTTAAAAGAAGCCACGTCTATGGAATTGGGAATAATGGTAAAGCTTTTATTCAAGCCAAAAACTGCATTGGTTGTATCAGCCGTAAACTGACTTACGGCAAGCATTCCATCTGCTTTTTGCAAAGCTCTTTTTTCATGGAATTTATTCTTCCATTTCACAGGACGGTCATCTAAATGACAAAAATAAGTGTCCGATCCATTCAATCGAATAACAATTTGACATTTTTTAGGGGAGATAAAAGAGGTTATTCCTGTCCAATCAGGCGCTTCAACTAACTCTATTTGATGACTATCGTACAATTGGTTAATTATTCGTTCTAGTTTTTTTCGAGTGAAAAACCACGACAATCCTTTTATCTTAACATTCTTAATTCGTTGTATTGTAAAACCGTTCTCTTCAAAAACTTCATCACACTCTTGACCGTATACCAAAACCCGAACTTTACACCCAGCCGCAACAAGGCCAATGACTAGATTTTTAGTACTAGTTCCTATACCTCCCGAAGCACCCGTTCTAGGATGTGGATATTCAGGAGTTAAAAATGCTATTTTCATTATTTAGATTTAAAAAAGTCTTGAATGATCGCATTGGTAAAAATACGAGCACCAGCATCGTTCATGTGTCCGCAGGACGAAAAGTATTTGTTTTCAATAACTACATTTTCATAATTATGAATCTCGGGGTACGATTTATTTACTTTTTCAAAATAATCCATGCCGATTACATTTTCACACATAGGAGTCATAACGGCAATAAAATTGATGTTATTTGCTTTGCAAACTGCTTTTATCTCTTCATAATATTTATTATTTGGTAAAGGATTAAGCTTAGCAATATTATTCTTCATATTCCCCTTTGTTTTATTGCCTAGAGCAAAATAGCCATTGTTAGCTAAGATGTTGGTTGGTTCTTGAACTAAAGTTTTGACCATATCTCTAAAGCCAATTCTTGTTTCGAACTTAAGATACCTATAAAACGGAATGTAATATAGTTCGACAAAATCTTTTTCATTTTTAAAGTGATTTTTAACTATTTGCGAACTGTGTAGGTAAGGCAAAAACTTAGCAGCTATACCATCTGCCCGCTTATCATTGGCCAAATTCAAGTCGGCTTCAAGAATCACATTTTTAATTTTGTACTTTCTTTCGATCATTAATTTAAGTAGCAAGGAAGCTTCGTGTAAATGACCGCCACTCATACCGTAATTAAATGTTTTCAGTCCGTTCTTTTCAAATAATTCGGTTACGAAATGATTATTAGCTCTTGAGGAACCTAGAACAACCACATCATAGGTACGAGCGGTTGAGTTAAAAACATAATCGATTTTCCCTCTATTTTTTGATCTTTCATAAATGATTGTGTAACCAAAGTCAAGCACTACCGCTAGAAGTAGGATCAGAATAACTATTTTTAAAATAAAAAGCAGAAACTTTTTCATGATTTATTAAGTAGGATGTTAAAACTGAAAGTAGATGAATTCCTTATAATCAGAGTAGGTACCTAAAGCTAAAATAGCAGCAACGGCAAGACTTAGGCGCAGCCAACTATATTTCCCTGAAATAGGTTCCTCTTTCAATCTATTATTCCACTCCACCAATACGAACAACCCAATCATTAGTAACATCTCATAATTATAGCGTTCGTTAGTAAGGTATTGCGAACTAAAATTTCCTTCAGTAAAAATTCTTTTGATATATTGGACTGCATCCGTTATGGAATTCGCTCGAAAGAAAATCCATGCCAAACAAGCTAATAAAAAGGTATAAAAGATTTGGAAAACTACTTTTACAGAATCGAAGTTCCAATTTAATTGCACCATTTCGATATTGGACCTGTTTGTATTTCGCAATAATAACGGCAAAAAATACAATGCGTTTATAAAACCCCAAGCCAAATAAGTCCAATTCGCACCGTGCCAGAAACCACTAACTACAAATATGATAAAAGTATTCCGTACTTGTTGTGACTTCCCGCCTTTACTACCACCAAGCGGAATATACAAGTAATCCTTGAACCAAGATGATAGTGAAATGTGCCAGCGGCGCCAAAACTCGGCGATATCTCTAGAAAAATAAGGGTAATTGAAATTTCGTAATAAATTGATTCCAAATAATTTTGACATCCCTAATGCCATATCTGAATATCCAGAGAAATCACCATAAATTTGAAAAGCAAAATAAACGGCTCCTAAAATTAGTGACCAAGAATTCATGCTGCTGTAATTGTCAAAAATAGCATTAGCATAAGTTGCACAAGTATCAGCAATAACTACTTTTTTAACCAATCCCCATATGAATTGAAACAAACCTTGCTTGGCTAGCTCAAAATCAAAGCTTCGTTTTACTTTTACTTGCGGTAGCAAGTGAGTAGCCCTCTCAATGGGACCTGCTACTAACAAAGGAAAATAGGATACAAAAAGGGAGTAATCCACAAAATTATATTCGGCTTTAATTCTTTTTTTATAAATATCGATTACATAAGACAAACCGTGAAAAGTATAAAATGAAATTCCCACTGGTAGTACTACGTCCAGTAAAAAAGGAGAGGACTTTAATCCAAAATCATTTAGCAATTCAGCAAATGAGCTAGCAAAAAAATTATAATATTTAAATACGCCTAGAAAACCCAAATTAATTCCAATACTCAACCAAAACCAAAATTTCCTCGTTTTCTCTTTTTCACTTTTCTCAATTTGGATGCCTGTGTAATAATCCAAAAAAGTAGAAAAAACCAATAAAAACAAAAAACGCCAATCCCAACAAGAATAGAAATAATAGCTCGCCAAAATAAGCAGCAAATTTTGAGTCTTCTTTGTTTTATTAAAAACAAACCAGTACAGCAGAAATACAATAGGCAAAAAAACCGCGAAGGTCAAGGAATTAAAAAACATAGTACCAAACTAAATTAACGTACAAATATACTACTTCGTAACTGTTATCATTATTTTTACAGCACTAATTGCAAATGATTTTGAACCATTTTATCTAGCGACAGATCTAACAAAACAGGATCTTTAGGAAAACTCTTGATAGTTGATTTATTTAATAAAATTTTTTTGATAATTGTTGTTAATGCATCGCTATCCATCTCATTAAATAAAAATCCATTTACATTATCAGCAACAAGACCTAGCACATTACCTTGATGGATAGTTGTAATTACTGGTAATTGACATAGCAAACTCTCGACAACCGAATAGCAAAACGTTTCTCCATGAGAAGGATGGATTAAATAATCGTACTGACTATAAATTTCAAATAGATTAGCAACACTCCCTTTGAATGTAATAATTTTATCTAAGGAATATTTTTGGACCATTTCTCTTAAAACAGATTCATAATTTCCTTCGCCATAAATATCAATTGTAAAATTGACATTATTTAAACTTTTTATCGCTTCAATAACGTCTTGCACTCCTTTTTCTTTTCGTAAATTGCAAGCAATAATAAATTTAGTATTAGAATGAAAAACATTTTTAATTACAAACTTAGTAAGATCCAAACCGTTGTCAATGACTTTTGATTTTGATTTAATATGAATTCCAAAATCAGAAATTAAATCATTTTTTGATACTTCAGAAACGCCCACGAACAAATCAATATATCTAGAAAAAAGGATTCCTTTGACTTTTTTCTCTATTTTCTTTTCTAGAGGATAGCCCTCGAGAGGTCTCGGATTGTGATCTACTCCAATCACTTTTGCCTTGGATATCTTATTTAATTTCTGAAAAAAAGGTGTACACAATTCCAAAAAATGAGTCACAACATGGCTGTACACGACTTGATTGTTTTGACAATAATCTAGAAAAAACGATTCGATCGCTTGTTCATTACTGGGCTTGATAG
>NZ_JAQWTM010000362.1 GCF_029242675.1 Flavobacterium sp. | reverse complement strand
TGTTCGACTCATCACAGCTCTCGAATTAGGATCGTTTTCACAAAAAACCAAAAAGAGTTTTATTTCATCATCCTTTAAGGCCAGCGTATTAGAGAAAAAAGAATAATTTAGCGCTGACAAAGCCAATTCAGAGAAACTCGTATCCTGATAAAAGTCGGTTTTCTTAGGATTGTCCTTTCTCAAAACTTTAATAACATCTTTATATATTCTAGCAAAATCCGTTCCGTTTTCTAAATCCAACATCGGGAGCATTGTTTTGTTTTTAGGAGAAGACTTTTCATCATCAAAAAACTTCATATCAACATATTTTTGGGTACCACCTTGAACGGGATTCAGTTGTTTTTTGGCTAAAATCAAAACTTCGGATAGTTCATTCGTGAAAATCTCAAGATTCACCACCAAAACTTTATTGATAAAGTCCTCTTCTTTAAGTATTACTCTTTTTGATTTAAACGTTAAACTCGAGAATACCAGCGTGTCTTGCACTTTAGCATTTAACGTAAAATAACCATATTGATTTACCACAGTACCATTTTTAGAATTGACATCAAAAACGATGACGTTTTCAATAGTCGCCAAATCATTGCGAACTTGACCTTTTAAAATCCTATTAGCGGTTATTTGACTGTACGAAAATTGAGCTGCAAGTGCCAAAAGAAGAAACGTAATTTTAATTTTCATAAACTGTGATTTTATTATATTTTTTTGCAAGCGTAATAATTAAGAACATGCAAAGTGTTTTGTTTTTGGACTCTAAAGCACTAACAAATTCTGCGTCTTCAATACAGTAATACTGAAACCCTTTGATATAATCTTTATGAATTTTTAAGGTTTCAATATAATATTTGTCTTCGAAAAGATACTCTAGTCGCTCTAGTGCTCTCAAGTTTTTTTCTACTATTACCCCTTTCTTAAGTTCAGCCGTTCTACCAGAAATCCAATTTAAAGGCCGATCTAACAAACCAGATCGTGCGGTATATAATTTTCTTTCGGCAGGAGTATATCTTTTTTGATCAGCAGAAACAATCCCAAGATGAGTCGCGGTAATTTGAGAGTCTTCGTTAATAATAACTTCTTGAAGCGCAATACTATTTGTACTCATCGAAATTAGAATACTCCCTGCTTTTACATCTTCCTTGGTAATCCTTTTTTGTAAAGTTACGAGATTTACTGCAGAAAAAACCAAAACATCTCCTTCATTTACCTCTAAAGTAAAAACACCTTTAGCATTGGTTGTTGTTGTTTTATCTTTGCTAACGTTATTGACATTAACCGCTTCTACTGCTACAGCATCGACTGTAACGCTACCAGAAAGCACAACTGAGGCGCCATTTTGAGCATGGATCCATTGAACAACGAAAAACAAATAAAAGAAGAAAAATTTATGGCTGCTCACTTTTAATAATTTCATTATAACTAACCGCTAGCTCAATTATTAAAAATTTTGCCATGGTTATATTATTACTTTTTAAATAGTCAACAAATGTATTGTTTTCGATGATGTAAAACTTGAATCCTTCGATATAATCAACGGGGATATTTAATTTTTTAGTGTAAAAGTCTTGAACAAAGTATTCGTCTAGCTTCTCGATCATGGCAAGCTTCCCTTCAAGTACAACCAATTTCTTTAAGCGCTTCGTTCTTCCGTTTATTTTATTAATCAAAGGGTCCAATGGCATACTTCCTCCTATCAATCCTAACAACATAATAGGTTTCCAATCGCCAGCTGTTTGCAAATGGCGCTCGGCTTGCGTGTACCGCTTTTGTCCAAACGGAATTACACCGATACTTTCGGTAGTTATTTTTGATGTTTTTGGAATAACCACCTCTTCGAGTTGAATATTTACATATTGCATTGCAACAGCAATAAATCCCTCTGAAAAAATGGTATTGGTAACTATCAACTCTTTTGCCATCACGTTAACCGCCGAAAAATGCAAAACATCACCCTCTCTAACTTCTAGCTCGAAAAATCCATTTGCATCGGTCGTAGTAACTTGTTTACTACTTTGATTGCTAACGTTAGCTGAACTAACAGGTATTGAATTCACAACTACTTTACCACTACATTTTTTTCTATATAGGGTTTGTCCCAAGGTGTATTGAGACAACAAAACAAACAGAACCAAAATAAGCGTATTATTTGTTTTCACTACCAATTATCTCTTTATACTTAATTGCTAATTCGCTTAATAAAAACTCAGTTGTGACATAGTTTTTAGTTTCTAAAATCATAGTAAATCTCTCATTATCCACAGCATAATACTCGAAGCCTTTTATATACTCACTTGGAATTTTAAGTTTATTTAAAAAATGATTTTTATCAAACATATCGTCAAGTAGGTTGATGAAAAATAATTTTTTCTCGACTACTAATTCTTTTTTCAACATTGCAGTTCGCCCTGATATAAGATTTAGTACCGGATCAAATCCCATAGGATTTAAGCGCGATGAACTAGCGGTAGCATACCTTCGCTCAGCCACCGTATATTTTTTCTGGTTTACTGGAACGATACCTAAGGCAACTGAATTTATATTATTATATCTTTTTATAACGACTTCTTGAAGCTCAATCATAGCAGGTTGCATTTTAACAAAAAGAAGCACAGAATTAAAATCATTCTCTTTAAGGACAATTTTCACACTCTTATACTGTATAGCCGAAAACAACATGGTATCGCCCGGCATCGCTTTAGTTTCGAAATAGCCATCTGTATCTGTTATGACCGCTTTCTCTGTTCGAAGGTTTATAACATAAATTCCATCAACAGTTGTACCATCTGCATTAACCCTACCTTTTAAATCCTCTAAAATAGCAGATTGACCATAATTCACAACTGAAAACAGCATTAATCCTATAAAATAATAATTCTTGCAGTAGCTAACCATCATGCTTTTACTTCTTTAATTGTAAAAGTATCCCAAGCCGCTCCAAATTAATTACTAATGCATTCGTAAAAATTTGTTAATAATACCGCTTCCTTTTTTAATAAGGATTGCTGATTTTATATCTTAGTACCAAAAATAATTTATGAAAAATATAATAATAGCGAGTACCTCAACACTTCACGACTCAGGATATCTTGAGTACCTACTACCCGACCTTAGCGTTCATTTTAAAGATTGCAAAACCATACTATTCATTCCTTACGCACGCCCAAGCGGAATAACACATGAAGAGTACACCGATAAGGCAGCAACAGCTTTCGCCAAAATTAATATCGCACTTAAGGGAATTCATGAATATGAAGATCCAATTAGTGCTTTGAAAAATGCAGAAGGTATCTTTACCGGTGGAGGAAATACTTTTTTACTGGTAACACAATTGTACAAAAACAATATTATAACCACTCTAGCTGATGTTATAAAAAGCGGAACTCCTTATTTAGGTACTAGTGCAGGAAGTGTAATTTGCGGCCTTAGCATGCAAAACACGAATGATATGCCAATTATTTACCCACCAAGCTTTCAAACATTAGGCGTAATTCCTTTTAATATAAATGCTCACTAT
>NZ_JAQWTM010000297.1 GCF_029242675.1 Flavobacterium sp. | reverse complement strand
ATCGCAAAAATATAAGTTTGTTCCACACTACAAGTACCTTTTGTGTTAAATTTATTATCTTTTTTTGTCAATAACTTTCAAGCAAAAACTAAAAAAGTCGGAAAAAAATTTCCGACTCTCTTAACTAACAATTTATTTTTTTCCAGCCTCGTTTAACCAAGTTGAACGAGGTTTTTTTGTTTTAAAATCGTTCTCTTTAAAGAGGTAATTTCTTTTTAGAAAAAACAATGTTGCATTAAAAAGTTAACCTATAAAACGCTTTCTTTTTTGTTTTATAAAACGCAAAGAAGTCTTCCTACTAATTCGTACTTATCGGAAACCTATAAATAGCTTGTACCTTTAAAAAAGCACTTGTCTCAAGGTTGGTATTCAGTTTGGTTCTATTGTCGCCAATGCGAAAAGGGGTAATCGCGAGTCCTATCTTATCATCTACGGCATAAACATCATAGGTATTGGTTTCAACACCAAGCTTTAATCGCAAGAGCAAATTTTTGGTCAAAGAATTATTTTGCACGTAAGTTGAGAATTCTAGTGTATTATTCTCGGTATAGGTTAATGGAGTATTTTCGGTATGAATTTTAAAAGTTTCAGAGTTACCCTTGTAATCCAGCCCAACTCTAGTGGTGTTTGAAAGACCATAGTTCACGTCAAACAAGCCCGGAATCAAAGCAGTAAACTCAAAACGAGCATCGAGGCTTTTATAATACATACCAACTAACGGTGTAACATACAATCCATACGCTTCATTGCCTGCATATAGTCCAAATTTATAATTGAAATTAGTACTTTTTTTATAGGTCAATACAGCAATTCCTCCCATGTAAATATCATCAGTTCCAATTTTTTTATAGTTAGAGGAAAGTATAGGAAGTAAAACATAAATACCAGACCATTTTTTTGAATGCTGTGTTGTAAAACCTAATTTTAGACGAGTATAGTATAAGGTGTTGTACTCAGCATCAGGATACAATTGAAATTTTTTAATGTTAAAATCGAAACCCGTTATTAGAGCTGTTTTTTCATTTAAAACAACTGGCAAAAGTATTTTAGAATCAAAAATTGAAATTGTGGTGCTTTTATCACTGTTAATATAAGGAGTAGCACCGGTTTTAGAATAGCTAATATCAGCAACGTCAACATATTGCTGTGCATTAATCAGCATCGGTAAAAGAAGAAACAATAGTAGCAGTGATTTATTTTTCATGTAGTAAATGTAGACTATTTAGAAATACTAATTAGTTTATTCACAAACGTCAAAACTAAAATTATATTTATGGCTAGAGGAAAATGGAGATCTGTTCGTGTTAAAAAAGGTTACGATTCTAAATATATAAAAGAGCCTACTTTATATTTGTTGCACCCTCGTATCTAAACAGTTTTGAATTTTATAATGCATAAAAAAAACCCCAACATCTGTTGGGGTTTTGTGACCTTGACTGGATTCAAACCAGTAACCTCTTGAGCCGTAATCAAGTGCGCTATTCAGTTGCGCCACAAGGCCATTTGCAACGGTTAATAATAACCTGATTGCGGGTGCAAATATAAGTATAAATGTGTAAATTGCAAGCATATTATTCGATAAAATTTAAAAAAAATGGCTTTAAAAAAGTATATACGTGATATTCAAGGATTTCCAAAAGAAGGAATTGTGTTCAAAGACATTACTCCTTTATTAATTGATGCCACCGCTAGTAAAGAATGCTTGCAAATACTAGTCGATTCGGTAAAAGGCAAGCAAATAGATAAAGTAATTGGAGTAGAAAGCCGTGGTTTCTTCTTTGGGATGTTGTTGGCGCAAGAACTAAATGCAGGCTTTATTCCTGTTCGTAAACCTAATAAATTACCGTTTGATACTATTGCTGCTAGTTATGATTTAGAATATGGTTCAGATACATTAGAAATGCATAGTGACGCCATTCAAAAAGGCGACCGAATTCTAATTCACGATGATGTTTTGGCTACAGGAGGTACCGCTAAAGCGGTTTGCGAATTAGTAGAGCGACTTGGTGGTGAGATTGTACAACTTAATTTTATAATGGAGTTGTCGTTTTTAAACGGAAGGGATAAATTAGGTACCTACCCTATTTTTGCTGCGATAAACTATTAGTCTATTGCTCTCGTAGTAATATAATAGCGGTATCCAATGATTGCCATTTGCCATTTTTTGGCTTTAGCCAAATCTAAACCTTGCTTGGTGAAACTAGGAAGCAATAAGCGGTTGAGGTGTGCCAGAATTTTAAACATACTTTTATTTTTGACAAAGATATAAAAAATGCCGCTCTTTGATGGAGCGGCATTTTTATGTGATTATTTATTAGCTTTGATTTTAGCTTGATAGGCTTTCATTTGCTTTTCATATACTTCCATTTCTTTTTCAAAAACTTTCATCTTGGCATTAAAAGGTTCCATTTGCTTATCAAATTCGGCCATTTTTTTGTCAAAAGCAGCTATCTCCGGCTCGATGGCTTTCATTTTCTTCTCGAACTCTTCCATTTTTTTGTTAAAATCAGCCCATTCTTTTTTATCTCCCGTGCTAGGTGAACCTTTGGGTGCTAGAGGTGCTTTGGGGAAATTGGGAGCTTTTGGAGTTTTAAAGTTAAAAGTAGGCGGTGTTGGTGGAGTAGGCGGTTCAGGTACATTTACTTTGTTATAGACGTAATTTTTGGTTACGATACGAACGGCATTTTTATTGGTTCCCGTATTTTTATCTACATCAACAGAGGTTATATCATTTGGACTCAGACTTTCGGCTTCAAGTGGGCTTACTTTTTTTCCGTTTACAAAGTATGTTACATTAGTAGGGAGCGTATTTTTATCTGACGAAGTGGAAATTGATGTTACTGTATAGCTTCCTCGTGGTCCCTTAGCTCCTGTCAAATTAGTAGGATCTATTTTTTCAACATCTAATTCTTCCGAAGCCGTCTTTGTTTCAAATGTGAATGAGGAAGTATTTTTGTTGTCTTTAGTAATAATCTCAATAGTATTTTTACCATTGTTTTTCGTGACATTCATCGTTGCAATAGTTGCTGCATCGGTAGCATCTAATTCTTGCTTAGAAACTTTTTTTCCATTGATATAAATTTCTGTTTCAGCAGTAATCGTATTGGTAGTTTCTGATGAAGTTACAGCAGTTTTCATTTTTTTAATGCTGTCAGTCGGCATAACTTCAACTGCGCTCGAAACAGTATTGTATGTAGTTTTGTTAGTTTCTTTTGGTGCTTTTTCTTGCGCCACGACTTCTACTTGAAACAATAACATAAATCCTATTAGTGCGGGTACAACAGTAGCGTACTTCCAAGAATTTCTTTTGTGAGATTGATTTTTGTTTAACATAACGATTCGTTTTTTGATTAATGATTGATAAAAAGGATTGGCAAGTGCAACACATTGCTCTTGGGTTGTTATTTTTAGTAAGGTAATTTGATAGGCTTTTTTGTCGGTTATTCTTTTCAATGCCACGCTATCTGCAATGAATTCCAAATTTTGAATGATTGCTTTTTTGTACCACCACACCACCGGATTGAACCAAAAAAGAATACAAAATAGTCGAGACAGTAAAACGTCTACTGAGTGGTATTGTTCGCTGTGCACTTTTTCGTGTTCTAAAATATTTTGAAGTTCGGAAGCATTATAAAGTGCTGAATTATAGACAATGGTTTTGAAAAAAGAGAAAGGCGCGCGATTTTCACTACTATCAATCAGGACAAAGTTGGCTTTTTTCGTTGAAGGCTGTCCTTTAAAAAGTTTGCGAAGGCTGTAAAAGTCAAATCCGAATTTTGTTAACAAACCTAAAACTCCCACAGTATACAGCAATGCTAAACTAAAATAAATATATCTTTCGGTAGTATCCTCCTCGGCTATTGCTCTCACGGGCATTTTAGACCAGTCAAAAGGTTCGGGATTGGGTTCTACCCAAACAATTGTAGTAAATACGACCAATGGTAAAATGACGGAGGTTATTAAACCCGCTACTAAAAACCATCTGTTAGCAGTGAAAAATGTTTCCTTGCGCAACAAAAAGTGATACGCTGCAAAAAACAACAGTAGCAAGCCACACGATTTAAGTAGATAAATTGCAATAAGTTCCATGTATAGAGCTGTTTAAGTAGACTTTAAATGTACACAATTATTTGGTTTCATCCTGATTCTCAATCATTGCCAAAATTTCTCTTAATTCTGCAGCGGATATTTTTTCTTCTTTGGCAAAAAACGAAACCATATTTTTGTACGAGCTATTAAAATAAGTATCAATTGCAGTACTCATAAATCGTTTTCGGTAGTCCTCAATAGGAACAATAGGGTAGTACTGATGCGTGTTCCCATAGGCATTATGTGCCACAT
>NZ_JAQWTM010000334.1 GCF_029242675.1 Flavobacterium sp. | reverse complement strand
ATTGCGTTGGTATTGTTTTTTTACATCGCGAATCGCATCTAGTGCACCGCGTTTGTCAAATTTATTAAGTGCTACTAAATCAGCAAAATCAAGCATGTCGATTTTTTCTAATTGTGTTGCTGCACCAAATTCTGGCGTCATTACATATAGTGAAACATCAGAGTGATCCATAATCTCTGTATCAGACTGCCCAATTCCAGAAGTTTCTAAAATGATAATATCGTACTTTGCTGCTTTGATAACTTGAATCGCATCGGCAACATATTTTGACAAAGCCAAATTAGATTGACGAGTCGCTAACGAACGCATATAAACACGAGGGTTATTAATTGCATTCATACGGATTCTATCTCCTAATAAAGCACCACCTGTTTTACGTTTTGATGGATCTACAGATATTAAACCGATTGTTTTTTCAGGGAAATCAATTAAAAAACGACGTACTAGCTCATCAACAAGTGACGATTTTCCAGCACCACCAGTTCCTGTAATTCCTAAAACTGGAGTTTTGCAGTTTTCATTTATTTTTAAAATAGCGTCTAATGCAGGTTTCGCTACCTCAGGAAAATTCTCAGCCGCCGATATAATTCGAGCTATTGCAGTAGGATTTTTAGAGGCCAATTGCGCTACTTCATTCGTAAGTTTATCACCTGTAGGAAAATCTGATTGCTGAACTAAATCGTTAATCATTCCTTGCAATCCCATAGAACGTCCATCATCAGGAGCATAAATTCTAGTAATTCCGTACTCGTGTAATTCGGCAATTTCAGAGGGTAAAATTACACCACCTCCTCCACCGAAGATTTTTATATGCCCTGCTCCTTTTTCTTTTAGCAAGTCATACATGTATTTAAAATACTCATTATGACCACCTTGATACGAAGTCATTGCAATTGCATTGGCGTCTTCTTGGATTGCAGTATTCACTACTTCTTCAACACTGCGGTCGTGACCTAAGTGAATGACCTCAACTCCAGTGGATTGAATAATACGTCTCATTATATTTATCGCTGCATCGTGGCCATCAAATAATGAGGCTGCAGTTACTATTCTTACTTTATTCTTAGGAATATACGGTGTTTGTGGATTCATTTTGAGAATATGATAATTTTAAGCGTGCAATTTACAAAAATTTTTAATCATTGTTTCTCCATATTAACTTTTATACACACAAAAAAAGACTTTAAAATAGCACAACTAAAATAAAAACTAAGCACTTGATTATCAATAGCTAAAGAGTAACTACATCCAATATCAGCAAAAACCCGACATAAAATCTTATATTTGTTCCTAATTGAAACCAAAAAACATGAAACAAATTACCTTGTTATTACTATTATCAGCACTCTCAGGAAGTATTTACGCCCAAAAGGCAGACACTGAAAAAAAGAAGTTAAAAGTAATCATACCAAAATCTGAATTTTTTCAAAAACTAAAAACATACGATATTATAATCCAAGGAGACGACACTTGGAACACAGAATATGCAGACAAAAAGAAACATACTTACGAAAAAAATCTAGTCAAAAACACGATTGAAGATTACTCTAAAAAAGACACAATTAATCCCGATGTTAGAGTGTTAATGGGCTACAAAGGTGCTACTTATAAGAAATCAAGTAATGGACAATTTGTATTAGATGGAGACTTTAAGTACTTAGTCTTAGATAAAAACAACCAAATACTCCTTGAAAAAGGAACGAATGCCATCATGTATTCACCAACCTATAATGGAAAACCTTACACTAGTTTAGTAAATGACCTAAATAACATTGGTTACAAGTATTTGACTGACAATAACATAATCACATCTGAAAAAGAACTTGTTATTAATTATGGTTTTTTTGACAAAGCGGAAGATTTCCCCGAGTTAATAGAGTTCAATACTAAAACAGATGAATTCTTGAAAAAGATAGAGGCTAATTCACTAACTGCAGACTATTTAAGCGGTTTAGAAAAATTCTTTTTAACTTACGAAAATAAAGAATACAAAAAGATAAAAACAAAAGATTACAACAAAGTGATTTATCTTAACTTGTCACTAACGCAATTATTTTTAACAAAGCTTGACAAGGCTTCAGAGTATCTTGAAACAGCCAAACAAGGCACTGGTATGTTCAGCATTTGGCCAATAGACACAAAAGCTAATATTGACGGTTTAGTGGTAGTTAACGCAAAAGCAGAAGGTGCAAAAGTGCAAAATCTTAGTTTTGATTCGGCATACTATATCTATATTAACGGAAGTGCCACACAAAATGGTAAAACACAATCGGGTAAGTTAAAGGTAGATCGTTTTGCAAATTTAGCTGAAGGTAACATCCTTAAATCGGATGACCCAACGAAACCAAAAGTATGGATAAACAATGCAAATGGCGAAGTTGATTTTATTTTGGTCGATGATAAAACAACGATAAAAACTGCTGATGGCTTGGAATTAAGTTATATTTCCTATCTAAACAATTTAATTTTAGTGGAAAAAGCTGGGGAGAACTGCTATAAAAAGTATGAATCTAACTCTAACTTAATTTACTGTAACCAAGGCGGGAAAATTGAAATAAAAAAATAGATCAAACGATAATATCTGCACAAACTTGAGGGATTCTTTTTTGAAAGAATCCCTTTTTCTATAGTTTTTTTTCCCTTGTAAGCAATTCTACATTGTAAAAAAAAGGAACCTAAATGATCTACCATAAAAATACAACCCAAGTGCAGTGAAACCCAAAATACACCTTCCCGGAAAGTAAATAAAAAAACAGACCACATCTACCCTTAAAAACAGTATTTTTGAAAGAAATAAAAACTATACTATGAAAAAATTATTGATATTAGTTGCTGTATTTACGCTTTCTAGCTGTGCTGAACTACAACAAATAGCGAATCAATACCCAACTTTAGGCACTGTAGGTGGCCTTGATATTGCGGCAGGATTAAAGGAAGCATTGAATAACGGAATTTCGAAACAAGTATCTAAATTAACTGCAACAGATGGTTTCTATAGAAACGAAGCCGTAAAAATCCTTCTGCCCGAGGAATTGCGAAAAGTTGATGCAGGTTTAAGAAGTATTGGTCTCAGTTCCCTTGCAGATGAAGGACTGAAAGCATTGAATCGCGCTGCCGAAGATGCCGTAAAAGAGGCAACGCCAATATTTGTAGGAGCTGTAAAAAACATGACCTTCACTGATGCTAAAACCATTTTGTTAGGAAGTAACATCGCTGCTACAAATTATTTACAAAATAGTACCTCTACTGCTTTATATGCCAAATTTAACCCTGTCATCAAAAACTCATTTAGTAAAGTGGGAGCAGATGTGGTTTGGACCAACATCATAACGAAGTACAACAGTATTCCTTTGGTTCGCAAAGTAAACCCAGATTTAAATGATTATGTAACTAATCAGGCATTGATAGGCGTTTTTAAAATGATTGCTGTAGAGGAACAAAATATTAGAACGAATATTGCTGCAAGAACCTCTCCATTATTACTTTCGGTTTTTGCCATGCAAGACAAAAAGTAGTCTCTTTCATTTTACAAAAGGAAACTGGTAGGAGTTTTTAGACTTCTACTGCTCATTTATAATGAAGGCTGATTTTGTGTCAGTTACTAAAAAAGCACTAAAAAAAGTAGGAGATAAAAAGTTAACGTATTGACAACAAACTAATAACACAATATTAACAGCTACCTACACCTAATTGAATGATCTTTGTAGAGTAATAAACTGGTTATTTATTATTTGGTTTTGGTTAGTTAAAGAATTGCCGACATTTTTTAAAATGTCGGCATTTTTTGTGGTACCAATTGCATAAATAATAAGACTGCAGTATTAAAAACCGCCGCTTGCTCCACGTTAACTACATGTCCACAATTTTCTATAACGTATAATTTAGAGGACTTAAAATGACTAGCTACAACAGCTTTAACTGATGGCAAGAACATATAATCCTCATTACCCATTACATATAAAGTAGGGATATTTAACTCGACTTGTCTAAACCACTTCAAAACTGGATTAATTTGAGCAGTTAATCTAAACCATTTAATAAATTCTTTTTGACACAATTGTTTCGCCTCATTTATAAAAAGCAATCTCGATTGCTTGTGATTTTCTCTTGGCATTATAATAAAAGCAAAGAGTTTGTACAAAATCAAATACGGCATCACATACTTAAATAAATTCCCCACTCGCATTAAAATCTGAGATCGAAAATTCATCTTTAAAATAGCACCACCTAAAATCATACTTTGCACGCGACTAGGATACATTTCGGCTAATTGCCTAATTAAGATTGTTCCTAATGAAATACCCACAAAATGCGAGGACTTAATTTTTAAAAAATCTAAAACTTCTAAAATATCATTGGCCAAATCAGGAAAACTATACCGCTGCTTAAATCTAGTTTTCAGGATAGATTGTGATTTACCATGACCGCGCAGGTCAAGTAGCAAAACATTGTACTGCTTTTGAAAATCCCGAATTTGTTTGAACCAAATAGAAGAACTTCCCCCTGCGCCATGCACAAAAGTTACCCACTGCGTACTATTATCGTTCCTATAAAGAGTGTAATTAATCACGTGATTTTTTTTGTAAAAATAGTATAATATTTCTAATTGATACAATAGAAGAAGACTTCCGCTTTAAGAAACGCTATCCTAGTGCCACAAATAACAATTACCTTTTGAATTCGATAGGATAAAGCTACTTTAAGACCAAAAACTGCAATTATAATCCTTCTCAAACAACACCAAATTAATTACTTAAAAATTATTTAGAAATAATCTAAATAAAATTTTGTAAATCTAAAATTGGATACTACATTTGCAGAAAATTATTCTTATTCAATCTAAATAACAACTAAAATGATTCTAAAAAAGGTACTATTATCAACGCTAGCGATCACAACTTTAACACTTGGCTCATGCTCAAATGATGACGCACTAACTCAAAACCCAACTTATACTATTCCTACCAGTTATACTTTCGAAAGAAACAGCAAAACTACAGTAGACTTTTCAGGCCAAACAAGTCGTTTGCTAATGCTTGAGGAAATGGGTAATTATATTAAAACGGCAGCAACTAATGGCACGGCAGCCAATTTGACTGTATTGACAAATATGTATTCTAATACTAATAATGCTTTCGCAGATGCTACCCTTAATACATCGGGTAAACAACTGAAAGATAAAACAGCCGCTTCAAAGGATTACTTTCAATTGTTTCTAGGTGGTGGAACAACAACTGAAAAAGTAGCAGTTCAGGCGTTTTTTGAATCACAATTGACGGCATCTAATTCTGCTAGCTTAGGAGCAACAGCTTCAGCAGGTGTAGCCGGTGTTTATCTTGACGGCACAAGTAAAAGACTTTTTTCAAGTAATGGTTTAGAGCCACAACAAGTGCTATTAAAAGGGATGATGGGAGCTTGTTTTATGGACCAAATTGTAAACAACTATCTAAGTAAAAATAAACTAGATGAGGGTACAAGTAAAATAAACAATAGCAATAAAATTGTAGAAGAAAGTAAGATCTACACAACCATGGAACATACTTGGGATGAAGCTTACGGATATGTTTATGGCGTAGATGGCACAAAATTCTGGAGTAGTTACATCGATCAAGTAAATGCAGATGTGGACTTTAATACCGTAAAAGCTGATATTAATTTGGCTTTCCGTACCGGTAGAGCAGCAATTGTAAATAATGATTATGACAAACGCGACGCACAAATTGATATTATCAAAGCTAAATTAGCCTTTGTGCCTGCAGTAAGAGCGGTATACTACCTTCAAGAAGGAAAAGGCAAGCTGACAACTGATAAAGGCGCAAAAGCATTCCATGCTCTTTCTGAAGCGTACGGATTTATAATGACCTTGAGATATACTAACAAACCCGGAACTAATAGCCCGTATTTCACAAAAGCAGAGGTAGATACAATGCTTGCATCCATGACAAGCGGTACTAATGGATTATGGGATATCGATACCTTAGGAGCAAAACTAGACAGTTTATCACTGCAAATAGCAACAAAATTTGGTTTCACTGTGGCTCAAGCTGCTACAGTAAATTAATTTAGAATAAATATAGATAAGAACCAATGGTTTTGTACTTTTGCAACAAATTTTTAAAAAAATGAAGAAATTAATCCTACTTTTTACCGCAGTAATGGCTATCGTAGCTTGTTCATCCAATGACAGTAGCGAGACTAGTATTGACGGAAATAATTACAACAAAACACTACTTTTAACCAATTGGGCTGATAACATTATTATTCCTAGCTATGTTAATTACCAAGCTAAACTAGAAGTAATGGCTTCAAATACCGCAAGTTTTAATAGTGCCCCAACAACTGCAAACCTACAAACGTTGCGCTCTTCTTGGGTTGAAGCTTACAAAGCGTATCAATATGTTGCCTTATTTGGTTTTGGTAAAGCTGACGAAATTTTTTTAAAACAAAGTGCTAATACCTACCCAACAAGTGCAGTAGGAATTGAGTCGAACATTTCGTCCTCTTCTTATAATCTTACTTTACTTTCTCAGTTTGATAAGCAAGGATTTCCGGCAATCGATTACCTAATTAATGGTTTAAACACAACAGATGCTGGAATTGTAACCTACTACACTGTTAATGCTAACGCGGTGAATTACAAGAAATATTTAACTGACGTCGTTGCTCGTTTAAAAACAACTGCTGAAACTGTTTTAAATGATTGGAACAATGGATATAGAGTCGCATATATCAATAATAATGGTACTTCTGTTAGTAGCTCTGTAAACATCACAACCAACAATTTTGTCAAAAATTTAGAAAAAAACATTCGCTCTGGAAAACTTGGAATTCCAGCGGGTCTTTTCTCAGGCGGAGTTAAATACCCTGAAAAAGTAGAGGCTTATTATAAAAATGATATTTCAAAGGAATTACTAAATACCGCTATTAAAGCATCCCAAGACTTTTTTAACGGACAACATTTTAACAAAACAACTACTGGCGAGGGTTTAAAATCCTATCTCGATGATCGCAAAGTGATTAGAAATGGTAGCAATTTAAGTACGATAATCAACAACCAATTCAGCACTGTTTTAGAAACAAATGCAACTTTAAATAATAGTTTTTCTACTCAAGTGATTAGTGATAATGCTAAAATGATTCTAGCATACGATGCTTTACAGCAAAATGTAATTTACACTAAACTTGATATGATGCAAGCCTTAAACATTACTATTGATTATGTTGATAGCGATGGTGATTAAGTTATGACTACAGCAATAAAAAAATATCTGAATACCTATTCACATGCGTCGACGCTAGCTTTTTACAGGCTAGCGTTTGGTTTAATGATGCTCTTTAGCCTAGTTCGCTTTGCAAGTTATGGATGGATCAAAAAATTCTATATTGATCCCGTCTTTCACTTTACCTATTACGGTTTTAGTTGGGTTACTCCTTTTGGAAATTATACGTATTTACTTTTTATTATAGCAGCTGTCGCATCTTTTATGGTAGCTATTGGCTATAAATACAAATGGGCTATACTAACCTTTTTTTTGTCCTTCACCTACATTGAATTAATGGACAAGACGACATACTTGAACCACTATTATTTCATTACCGTAATCAGCCTTATCCTACTATTTTTACCAGCTAACTGCTATTTTTCTGTAGATGCATATCAAAATAACGAAAAGCGTTTTGAAAAAATCCCAAGATGGAATACTGATATCCTAAAACTAATACTAGCTATCGTTTATATTTATGCAGGTCTAGCAAAATTAAATTCGGACTGGCTAATTGATGCGATACCACTCAAAATTTGGCTTCCTAACAGTTCTAATCTTCCTTTAATTGGTGCACTTCTAAATGAAAATTGGGTGCATTATGCTTTTAGCTGGACTGGCGCTATTTACGACCTTGGAATTGTGTTTTTACTGCTTAATAAAAGAACGCGCTTATTTGGCTTCGCTTTGGTAGTAATATTTCATATACTAACGAGAATCTTATTCCCAATTGGTGTGTTTCCTTATGTTATGATTATTAGTTCACTCCTATTCTTTGATGCTACTTTTCATCAAAAAGTACTTTCAATAGTAGGAAAAATAGTTACAATACCAATTGTATTATTCGAAAATGGAAAGGAGAAGCGACCAGAATCTACTTTTCTTTACAGAGGGAAAATGTTGTTTATTAGCAGTTTTATTTTATTCCAATTGCTATTTCCATTTCGCTATTTATTATATCCAAACGAACTGTTTTGGACCGAAGAAGGATTCCGATTCTCATGGCGTGTAATGCTAATGGAAAAAGCAGGATATGCGACATTTAAGGTAAAAGATACTCTTTCAAATAAAGAAATAATCGTGAACAACAGTCAGTTTTTAACTCCCTTTCAAGAAAAACAAATGGCTTTCCAACCGGATTTCATCTTGGAATACGCCCATTATCTTCATACCCACTATAAGGCTCAAGGTCTACAAAATCCTGAAGTTTATGTTGAAAGTTATGTTGCGCTTAATGGACGATTAAGCCAAAAATATATTGACCCAAAAATAAATTTAGCAAACGAAAATGAAAATTTTGAACACAAAAATTGGATACTGCCCTTCAATGATACGATTAAAGGATTTTAGTTTATTATTGCTTTTATTATTATCTGTAGTTACGTATTCTCAAAATAAGATTGTAGGTACGATAACCGATACCAATGCTAAACCCTTAGCCGGAGTAGAGGTATTTAATACAACCGTAAATAACAAAGTCTTTACGAATGCAACGGGCTACTTCGAAATGAATTCAACTAAAACTGGTAGTTTTGATTTTGTTTTTTTTAAAGAAGGCTACGCTATTGTAGAGCAAAATAGCATCACTACCGGAAGCACGGTAACAATTGCTTTGGCTAAAATAAATAATTTGACTGAAGTAGTTATTAAAAAACAAAATAACAAATTGTTTGCACTTCGCAAACTAAAAGACATTGAAGGCACCGCTATTTATGCAGGTAAAAAGACCGAAGTTATCGATGTTAGCAAATTGATAGCAAATACAGCGACCAATAATACAAGACAAATTTTTGCCCAAGTGGTAGGCCTTACGATCAACGAAAGTTCCGATGGAGGTTTACAGCTAAGCATAGGTGGCCGCGGATTAGACCCAAACCGTACCTCCAACTTTAATACACGTCAAAACGGTTATGATATTAGTGCTGATGTTTTAGGGTATCCTGAAAGTTATTATGCTACTCCTACTGAAGCACTAGAGGAAATCCAAATCATTCGTGGTGCCGCCTCCCTGCAATACGGAACCCAGTTTGGAGGATTAGTAAATTTTAAACTAAAAACGCCAACCGAAAAACCTTTTGAACTGGTTACAAGAAATACAGTAGGCTCCTATGGGTTGTACACTAATTTTACCTCAGTAAGTGGTACTAACGAAAAATTTAGCTATTACAGTTTCTTTAATTACAAAAAAGGAAACGGTTTTAGACCCAACTCTGATTTTGAAAGCAAGAATTACTTTGCCAATCTTAATTATAAGTTCAACGACAAAACTTCATTACATTTTGATTATACTTATTTTAATTATTTGGCACAACAAGCAGGTGGACTAACAGATGCAATGTTCAACCAAAATCCCAGACAAAGTAATCGAACACGGAATTGGTTCGCTGTAGATTGGAATCTAATTGCGTTAAAATTAGAGCATAAATTTACGAACGACGCTGATTTCTCTTTGCAATTATTTGGTTTAAATGCCAGCAGAAAATCGGTTGGATATCGTTCTAATCGTGTTTCAAACCCTGATACTGACGGTACCGTACGTGATTTAATCGTAGGTGATTTTGTAAACTGGGGCGCCGAGGCTCGTTACTTAAAACGCTATTCGATTAATGATAATCGCTCTGCTTTTTTGATTGGAGCTAAATACTATCAATCGAATAACACGGGATTACAAGGACCAGGTAGCTCTGGCAGCGATGCTAATTTTAATGTAGCCAATGCTGAATTTCCTTTTTATGGAAATCAATCCAATTATACCTTTCCTAATTTAAATATTGCAGTATTTGGTGAGAACATATTCAAACTTTCTTCTAACTTCTCCATAACACCTGGTTTTAGATTTGAAAAAATTAGAACTCAAGCAAAAGGATTTTATCGAAAAATAAACCAAGACTTAGCTGGAAATGTAATTCTTGACGAAAGGGTTGACGAAAGCAATACTAAAGATAGAAATTTTGTACTTCTCGGTATAGGTTTAAGCTACAAGCCTCAAAACCAAATTGAATTGTACGGAAACGTATCTCAAAATTACCGTTCTGTTACCTTTAATGATATTCGCACAGTGAGTCCGAGTAGTGTGATAGACCCCAATATTTCCGATGAAAAAGGATACACTTCTGATATTGGAATTCGTGGACAATTGGGCAACAAAATTACTTTTGATGCAAGTATTTATGGCCTCTACTACAATGATAAAATAGGAGAATACGAAACAAGAAACCCCAATGGATCAGCCGCTGTGGTTCGCTACCGTTCTAATATTGGTACGGCAGTAACCTATGGCTTTGAAACGATGTTCGATTGGAGTATTAGCAAGACGTTCTTTGGGACGAACGAGAATTTTATTTGGAGTGCGTTTACGAACACTGCCATTACCGATTCCAAGTACCTCAAATCAGATGCGCCAAATATAGAAGGAAATAAAGTGGAATTCGTTCCTTTACTGAATATAAAAACCGGAACCGCTATTGGCTACAAAAACTTCTTGACAAGTTTGCAATTTACCTATGTATCATCACAATTTACCGAGGCCAATAATAGTAAGACGGATAAAAACGACAACACCTACGGAATCTTTGGAGAGATACCCGCCTATTATGTTGCTGATTTCTCCGCCTCATACAAATGGAAAAAATGGAAGTTAGAAGCAGGAGTTACTAATTTCACAAACAATAGCTATTTCACACGAAGAGCGACCGGTTATCCGGGACCAGGAATCATTCCATCAGATGCTAGAAGTTTTTATACGACTTTGGAATTTGTGTTTTAAATAAATAAACAACTGATAAATTTCAAAACCATTTAAAAATTAAGATTCACTTCTTAATTTTTAAATGGTTTTTTTGATAGTGATAAAAGGGAGCATTCTCACTTTGAAGAAAACAAAACGATCAGCCCATTTTTTGATGTAGCATTTTAAAGTAATCAAAAGCCTTTAGGAGCCGGCTGCCGTACCATGAGAACATTTCTCCATCGACGATAATCATTTGGGCATTATCCGTATAATTACTAATCTCGTAGCCATCCTCCTTTTTAAATGGGAACGGTTCAGAAGAAAGTAAAACAAAATCAGGATCACCTTCTTCCACTATATTTTCGATAGCAACTTCAGGATAACGTCCTTTGGTATCGTATATGTTTTTAAAATGATTTAGTTTCAATAACTCATTTATAAAATTATCCGAACCTGCTACCATGTAGGGATTTTTCCAAATAAAATAAGCAACTTTTTTAACTGGAATCGCGGCGATACATTTTTTGAAATCGCTCAAGGCAAAAGCCAATTTATCATTCCACTTTCGAGCTTCGGTGCGGGCGTTAAACAATTGCCCGAAATCGGTAATCATTTGGAAATTATCCTCAATTGTTTTAATATCGGTTATCCATACCGGACAAATTTCTCGCAATCGTTCCACCATTTCAAGCGTATTCTCCTCTTTATTACAAATGATTATATCCGGTTGCAAGGCTTTTATCTTACGATAATTCACTTTTTTAGTACCGCCTACACTAGTTTTGGTTGATTTTAAATGATACGGATGCACACAAAATTTGGTGATACCCACGATTCTCGCCTCCAAACCCAAATCAGAGAGCAACTCCGTTTGTGATGGCACAAGCGAGATGATTCGCTGCGGCGAAGTTTCAAAATTGTGAGCGGTCCCGAATTGATCAGTGAAAGAAATTTGTTTCAAGTTTATGGTTTAAAGTTCAACCGCAAAGGTCGGAAGGTTTTACTCAAAGTACACAACGTTTTTATGTTTAAAGTTTAAAAACCTTTTTATAAGCTTTATAAAACTTAATCTCTTAATGGTAAAAAAGTTTGAACCATTTAGACTTTAAGAAAAATCAAGAGTTTTACTGTTCCAAATAGGTAATAGACAATTCCAAAAACTTTAAACCTGAAACTTTAAACTTACTATTCCTTCCATTTCTTGCTGCATTTTCATTGCCTCAGCTCTTGCTTTTTCGGCAAAATCAAGTTCGTTTGAGGCATAGATAATCCCTCTCGAAGAATTAATTAGTAATCCTATCGAATCATTCATCCCGTATTTGCACACTTCTGAAAGACTTCCGCCCTGCGCGCCGACTCCTGGTACTAGCAAGAAACTATCAGGGACAATTTTACGAACTTCGGTAAAATATTCGGCTTTGGTAGCGCCAACCACATACATTAGGTTTTCGCTGTTTTTCCACGATTTAGAAGTCTCTAAAACCTGCTTGTACAATTCCTTACCATCTACTAAAAGTGTTTGAAAATCAAATGCACCTTCATTAGAGGTCAACGCCAACATAATAGTGTGCTTATTTTCAAACGCTAAAAAAGGTTCGACAGAGTCTTTCCCCATATACGGAGCAACAGTTACACTATCAAAATTTAAATCTTCAAAAAAGGCCTTAGCATACATGGAGGAAGTGTTACCAATATCCCCCCGTTTGGCGTCGGCAATAGTAAAAATTTCGGGATAGTTCTCATTGATGTAGTTGATCGTTTTTTGTAATGCCATCCAACCTTTAATACCGTAAGCTTCAAAAAAAGCGATATTGGGTTTATACGAAACACAAAGATCATGAGTCGCATCAATAATAGCTTTATTGAATTCAAAAATAGGATCTTCAAGAGCTAGAAGGAATTTTGGAATTTTATTTAAATCGACATCTAAGCCTATACATAGAAATGATTTTTTTTCTTGAATTTGCTTGTAAAGTTGTTGCGTAGTCATGTTTTATGAAATCTAACGCCAAATTTACGAACTAGAATCTAATTAACTTAGGATTTTATAAAAATCATAAGAAATTCAATAATAATTTTGCTATCACACTTTATTACCTTTGTTACAACTACGGTAAAAAAATATAAAAATTATCAAAGCAATATTAGATGAACTATTAAAAAACCAACTTAAACATATGATTTTAGAATAACCAAAACTTCTCTATGTAACACATCATCAGTAGCAAGCGCGAGTAGGAAATTAAAAAGACACAACTGCTTTCAAAACAATTTAAATATACTGAAAGAAGTGAGTTTAAGTAGTAATCACTACTTGTCTAACTAATTGGTTTAAATGATAAAATTTAATAACTTGAAAATCAAAATTAGCACTACAGCCTCTCAAGGACGAGTTAAAATTTTCTAACTGTCAATATTTTATTAGTAACTTGCTGGTAGTTTATAAAAAACAAAAAATATGGTTTCACTACATACTAAAAAACACATCGTTAACGACTTACTAGCCTTCACCTTAATTGTTTTTATTTCTTATATTTTAAAAGACTTTTTGATTCCAATATTATTCGCCATTTTATTGAGTGTAATGATTTACCCAATAGTTCGTTTTTTTGAAGCTAGATTGTATTTCAACAGAATATTTTCAATCACTATTGATATACTTATTTTCACAGCCATCATTTTTTTTGTTTTCACCTTAATTGGGATTCAATTTCAAAATATACTTGATAAAAGTGATATGTATTATGAAAACATAACAGAGAAATTTCAAGTGTTAATTACGCAAACTGAAAACTACACCGGAATAAAAAGTGAAGAAATTGTAGGTAGCGGTCAGATTGAAGTAAAAAAAATTGTAAAAGAAAACTCTAATAATATTTTTGCTTTTTTAACGCGATCTGGAAGCATTTTGAGTGATTTTATATTGACACCGTTGTACATGTTTTTTTTCTTGTTATATCGAAGTTTTCTAATAAGTTTTTTACATAAAGCAACGACCAATAATAGGCAGAGTACACGAGTTGTATTGAGTCAATTATATGACGTCCAGCAAAACTACTTACTGGGATTAGGAAGCGTAATGATTATGGTAGGTTTATTAAATAGTATTGGATTATTAATTTTAGGAATTGACTATCCTTTTTTCTTTGGCTTTTTATGTGCTTTACTACTATTGGTTCCTTATATAGGGATAATAATTGGTTCGCTTTTACCAGCGGCAGTAGCCCTAGCTACAAAAGATTCCTATTGGTATGCCGTGGGAGTAGTCGCAGTTTTTGGATTTATACAATTTATAGAAGGTAATTTTATAACTCCTAAAATTACCGGCTCAAAAGTTTCTTTAAATTCATTTGCTTCAATACTAGCTATCATTTTATTTTCGATGTTATGGGGATTTCCAGGAATGATCTTAGCTTTACCTATAACAGCATCATTGAAGGTGCTTTTTGATCACACAGAAAAATTTAGGCCTATCGGATTTATTTTAGGAGAGGCTGATGACAAATATTTTTCCAACAGTGCTAAAAAACGTTTAAAGGCATGGAAGCAAATTCGAAGTTAAAAATAAAATTAGATTAGAAAACCTTAGATACAATAAATATGAATTCAGAAATAGATGTTTTTTATGAAGCAATAAATCAAAGTTGGACCAGTTTCATAAGACACTTACCCAATGTGATTTTTTCAGTAGTGGTACTTCTACTAGGACTATTAATTATTAAAATGATTAATAAATATGCTAAAAAGTTTGTCATTTCTAAATCAAATGATCCACTAATCGCTGACTTTATTTTAAGTATCATTTCCCTACTTCTCACCATTGCTTTATTTGTAATTTGCTTAGGTCTTATAGGTTTTGACGATGTGACTAATAAAATCTTGGCAGGTGCCGGCTTAACAACATTTATTATAGGATTTGCATTAAAAGATATAGGCGAAAATTTCTTAGCAGGAATATTAATGGCATTTCAAAGACCATTCCGGATTGGTGATTTAATTCAAATTGATAGCATTAAAGGGCGAGTAATTGAAATGAATTTACGTTCCACCACAATCAAAACTCTGGACGGAATTGATGCCTATATTCCTAATGCATCCATTCTTAAAAACAACCTTGAGAATTTTACAATTGATGAACTCATGAGAAGTCAATTCATTGTTAGTATTTCACATGATGAAAAAATAGACGAAGCATTCGTACTCATAAATGCACTTCTTGAAGAAAACGAATTTGTTTTAAAGATTCCCAGTCACAAGACAATAGCTGAAAAAATTGAAAATGATGTAGTAAGTATAGGCGTATATTTTTGGTATCGAACTGATGAAATAAAAGCTCCAGGAGATAAATTAAAATCAGATTTACAATTAAACATATACAAAGCTCTGAAAACAGAAGGATTTAATTTGCCTACGAACGTTGTTTCAATTGAGCGTATTGATATTAAATAAAGAAATTTGTTATCGGTCTGTACTAATTTTCCACATTCAAGTTCAAATGCATAATTATACTTGATTTTTCTTTCCATAAAAATGCCCCCAAATAGTGCCTAACTTTTTGGGGGCATTGCATAAATGATGCTTGTTTATTAGAAAACTTCGCTAGCTTCCTTTAATTTTTCCATGTTGTTAACCAACTGTAGCTCGTCAACAATTTTTTGAATATCTCCGTTCATAATGTTTCCTAGATCGTACAAAGTCAACCCAACACGGTGATCCGTCACACGTCCTTGAGCGTAGTTGTAGGTTCTAATCTTGGCCGAACGGTCACCTGAACTCACCTGCGATGTACGCTTAGTAGCGTCTTCAGCTTCTTTCTTCGCTAATTCTTGTTCGTATAAACGAGAACGCAAAACGCCCATCGCCTTATCTTTGTTTTTATGTTGTGATTTTTGATCCTGACATTGCGCCACTAATCCCGTAGGAATGTGCGTCAAACGTACAGCCGACTTGGTTGTGTTTACCGATTGTCCTCCCGGTCCTGACGAACAAAAGAAATCCACACGTACATCGTTCATATCAATTTGTACGTCAAATTCCTCAGCCTCTGGTAAAACCATCACGGTCGCTGCAGATGTATGCACACG
>NZ_JAQWTM010000289.1 GCF_029242675.1 Flavobacterium sp. | reverse complement strand
CGATTTATTGAAACCGTATTTACAAACCTTATCCCAAAACACTGCCTTCAATGTATCAGCGCATCCTAATGCAGGATTGCCAAACGCTTTTGGAGAATACGACGAAACACCAGCAGAAATGCAAGCCCAAATAAAAACATATCTCGACGATAATTTAGTAAATATCATTGGTGGTTGTTGCGGTACAACACCAGAACACATCAGGTTAATCGCAGATATTGCTAAGGATTACAAACCGAGAGTTTCGGAGGCGGTGATGTAGTTTTTCATTCCGAGGAACGAAGGAAATCACGTAGCTAGATTAAATGATTTTAATATCGATTTCTGTGATTGTGTTCTCGTTGACGTGATATAAATTGATTTAAAATATAAGTACTTAGCATACTGAGGCAATTAACAAGTAATTATTTTCTTAAAAGTATAACAGCTAATTTTATTAATATGAAACAAGTAATTCAAATTCATAATTCAAGTTTTAATCTTGCGGTTAATAAAATATTAGGAGTTGAAAATCCTTCCTTCATAAACGAAGAAGATGTTTTGGAGACAATACAAAATTGCATTATTAAATTAAAAGTTTCCAAATCTTTAAAAGTTATCGAAGTAAGTTTTTTACCGGGTAATTTGGGAGAGAAGAGCTTTGCATATTTTACATTTTACAAAGTAGAATCGGCTAGCGATGAAGAATTTTTTAAGGCATTGACATTGTTTAATTTTTAGATCGCCCTTGCTAGCGCGAGTGTCCCGCTCGTGTCCGTAAAGAGAATAAAAGTATAGATTTTAGCTTTTTCATTCCGAGGAACGAAGGAATCACATAACGAGATCAACTGAAGTGATTCTTAATTTGAATGAAAAAGAGGAGATTTTATGAATGGAAATGTTGGATCCGATTGCGTCGTTCCTCGCAATGACAAGAAAGCCGGATTTGTCATTCTGACGAAGGAAGAATCTCAACAAGTTGCTTCATTAGCGGAGATTCTTTTTCGTCATATAACGAAGTTGTAGAGATAATAGTGAGATTGCGTCGTTCCTCGCAATGACAAAACGAATGGCAATGGCATCGAATTCAAAAATCCGCGTGAAGGATTGTAGTGAAAAGCCCACAGTGGAGCGATTGCGAAACATAGCGAGGACTTGAAACGCAAAGCCTGACCCGAAGAGAAGCGAAGGGTCACGCCCACATAATAATGAAAAAAAATAGCTCTTTAAAAAGCACAAAATATAAACTTAGAGACTAGCTCCCGATAGCTATTCGGATAGTAACTCAGGAATTTAAGAAAAAATGGCAGAACAAGAAACTAGAAGAAACCTTGTATTAGCGGGATTAGAGCCTTTGATCATTACGCCTGAAAGCGTATTTGTTAATGTTGGGGAACGTACCAATGTGACGGGTTCTAGAAAATTTTTGAGGTTAATCAAGGAAGAAAAATACGAAGAAGCACTAAGTATTGCTAAGGAGCAAGTGGAAGGCGGCGCGCAAATCATCGATATTAATATGGATGAGGGAATGCTGGATGGTGAGTATGCCATGACCAAATTCCTGAATTTAATTGCGGCCGAACCGGATATTGCACGTGTGCCAATAATGATTGATAGTTCGAAATGGCACATAATCGAGGCTGGATTGAAAGTGGTACAAGGAAAAAGTGTCGTAAACTCGATTTCGCTAAAAGAAGGCGAAGAGGCTTTTATTCATCACGCCAAATTGATCAAGCGTTACGGTGCTGCGGCGATTATTATGGCGTTTGATGAGGTGGGTCAGGCCGATAATTACGACAGAAGAATTGAAATATGCCAGCGTTCGTATGATATTTTAGTTGATAAAGTAGGGTTTCCACCTCAGGATATTATTTTCGATTTGAATATATTTCCGGTTGCTACAGGAATGGAAGAGCACCGATTGAACGCCTTGGATTTCTTTAGAGGAACTAAATGGGTTCGTGAAAATTTGCCCCATGCACACATAAGCGGTGGGGTGAGTAATGTTTCGTTTTCGTTTAGAGGAAATGATACGGTAAGGGAAGCGATGCACTCGGTTTTCTTGTATCATGCGATTCAAAACGGAATGACGATGGGGATTGTAAACCCAGAGATGTTGACGATTTATGATGATATCCCGAAAGACTTATTAGAGCATGTTGAAGATGTAATCTTAGACAGACGCGATGATGCTACGGAACGTTTACTAGACTTTGCCGAGAATGTAAAAGGCGATGTGAAGAGCAATGAAAAGGCAATTCAAGAATGGCGATCAGGTACTGTTCAAGAAAGAATTACGCATTCATTGGTAAAAGGGATTGACCAGTTTATTGAAGAAGATGTTGAAGAAGCAAGATTGGCTGCCACAAAACCTATTGAAGTGATCGAAATCAACTTGATGGCGGGAATGAATGTAGTGGGTGATTTATTTGGTTCTGGAAAAATGTTTTTGCCGCAAGTGGTAAAATCGGCGCGTGTGATGAAAAAAGCGGTGGCGTATTTATTGCCTTTTATTGAAGCAAGTAAACGCCCCCCAGCCCCCAAAGGGGGAGTTAAGGACGCAAAGCATTGGGAAACTGCCAATAGAGCTAATTATGGCTTGTTAAAAGAGCATGCTAAAAAAATGCGTAATCAACCAACTGATGCTGAAAAAAGGTTATGGCAGGAATTGAGTGGTAAACAATTGGAAGATTATAAATTTCGAAGACAGCATATTATTGGAGATTATATAGCTGATTTTATATGTTTGAAAGAAAATGTAATTGTTGAAGTTGATGGATTAATCCATCAGTTGCCGGAAAATCAAGTAAGTGATGCTCAAAGGACAGCTTGGTTGAATTCTGAAGGGTATCAAGTGATACGTTTTTCAAATGAGGAAGTTCTGTTTGATATGGAAAAGGTTTTAAGTAAAATACATTCAGCTCTTACGGCTCCCCCTCCGGGGGCAAGGGGGGCGGGAAAAATATTGATGGCAACCGTAAAAGGAGATGTCCATGATATTGGTAAAAACATTGTTTCGGTGGTGTTGGCTTGTAATAATTATGAGATTGTAGATCTTGGTGTGATGGTGCCTCCTGAAAAAATTATTGCTGCAGCGATCGAACACGAAGTAGACATTATTGGGCTAAGTGGTTTGATTACGCCTTCGCTTGACGAGATGGTATATCTAGCGAAAGAATTAGACAAACGCGGACTGAAAATTCCGGTGATGATTGGTGGAGCAACGACTTCGCGAGCACATACCGCCGTGAATATTGCAAATAAGTATAGAGTAAATGTCATTCTTGTTAATGATTCTTCGAGAGCGGTAACCGTTGCCGGAAGCCTGTTGAACAAGGATAAAAAAATATATGCAAGCGATATCAGAGCGGAATATGATGCGTTTAGAGAAACGTTTTTAAACCGTTCTCGTGATAAAAACTTCTTGACTATTGAACAAGCTCGAAAAAATAAATTGCAATTGGACTGGGACAATTTTACGCCTGTGAAGCCAAATATTATTGGCGAACAAGTTATCGAAGTAGAATTGGATGTATTGGTTCCTTATATTGACTGGACACCTTTTTTTAGAACATGGGAATTGTTTGGAAAATATCCAGCGATTTTAACGGATGAAGTAGTTGGGGAGCAAGCGACTTCGGTTTTTGCGGATGCACAGGAAATGTTAGCGGTTATTTTGAAAGAAAAGAAATTGATCGCCAAAGGAATCTACGGTATTTTCCCTGCGAATCAAATCAATGATGATGATATTGAATTATACCAAGCCCCCCCCGCCCCCGGAGGGGGAGCTATCCAGATTGAGGAAAAGCAAACTTGGAAAACAGCTAGTCCTGCTTTATACGACGTATTGAAAGAGCGAGCTAAGGAAATGAGAAATAAGCCAACGGAAGCTGAAAAAATGCTTTGGAATGTGTTATCGAATAAAGGAATTGAGAACTTAAAATTCAGAAGGCAGCATGTAATTGGGGAGTATATAGTAGATTTTGTGTGTTTAGAACGAAGGATAGTTATTGAAGTTGATGGTGGTATTCATGATACTGCCGAACAAAAAGAACATGACGAACATCGAACTGATTGGTTGAAATCAAAAGGTTTTAAAGTTATAAGATATACCAATAAACAAGTTTTAAGTGATATTAATAATACTATTGAAAGTATTAGAAAAGAATTAAAGGCAAACTTGGAAGTTCCCCCTTCGGGGGTTAGGGGGCTGTTTTTGACATTACGCCAACAATCACAAAAAACAAAAGGAGCTCCAAATATCGCTTTGGCAGATTTTATCGCGCCAAAAGATTCAGGTAAAACAGATTACATGGGGGCTTTTTGTGTGACTACTGGTTTTGGAGTTGATGAATGGGCAGCTGAATTCGAAAAAGATTTAGATGATTATAATTCGATTATGGTTAAAGCATTGGCCGATCGTTTTGCAGAAGCCTTTGCGGAATATTTACACGAGAAAATTCGTAAAGAAATTTGGGGATACGCACCGGATGAAAACATAAGTACGGAGGCGATGATTGCTGAAGAGTACAAAGGAATTCGTCCTGCACCAGGATATCCTGCATGTCCAGACCATTTAGAAAAGCCGACGATCTGGAAATTACTAAATGTGGAAAAAGAAATAGGAGTAACCTTAACCGAGAGTATGGCAATGTGGCCAGCATCATCTGTTTCGGGATATTATTTTGGAAATCCAGAAAGTAAGTATTTCGGACTTGGGAAAATAAAAGAAGATCAAGTGATAGATTATGCCAAGCGAAGAAGTATCTCTACAGACATGGCAACTAAATGGTTAAACCCGAATATAGCAGATTAATACCAGTCGCAAAGTCATAAGTCATAATGTCCAAAGGGCATGGCTTTCGACCTTCGGCTTTTAAACTTTAAGACTTTACTATGAAAGTAACAGAACATATAGCAGCAGCAAACGGGAATACCTTATTCTCCTTTGAAATTATACCGCCTCAAAAAGGGAAGAGTATTCAGGAATTATATGATAATATTGATCCTTTGATGGAGTTTAAACCTCCGTTTATTGACGTGACAACCTCTCGGGAGGAGTTTATTTATGTCGATAAAGGAAATGGTTTGTTGGATAAAAAACTGACCAGAATGCGTCCTGGGACTTTAGGGATTTGTGCTTCGATTACGCATAAGTACAATGTCGATACAGTTCCTCATGTGCTTTGCGGGGGTTTTACTAAAGAGGAAACCGAGTATTTATTGGTAGATTGTCATTACCTAGGCATCAATAATATAATGGCCTTGCGAGGCGATGCCATGAAGGACGAACAATCTTTTGTAGCTAAAGATGGCGGTCATAAATATGCCATAGATCTTGTGCAACAAGTTAAATTATTAAATGAGGGCAAGTATTTACATGATGTCATTCATGTGGATAATAAAGCTGATTTTTGCATAGGTGTGGCGGGTTATCCTGAGAAACATTTAGAATCTCCATCGCTTTTATCGGATTTAAAAAGACTAAAAGAAAAAGTCGATGCTGGCGCTGATTATGTAGTTACTCAAATGTTTTTTGACAATGCTAAATATTTCGAATTTGTAGCAAAAGCCCGCGAAATGGGAATTACAGTACCAATTATTCCGGGAATTAAGCCTCTTGCAGTACAGAGACATTTACAAATCTTACCTCAAATTTTCCGTATTGACTTACCCGAGGATTTGATTGACGCGGTGGATGCATGTAAATCCAATGCCGATGTCAAGCAAGTTGGAATCGAATGGGCAATTCAGCAATCCAAAGAGTTAAAAGCGGCCGGCGTGCCGGTATTGCATTATTACTCCATGGGTAAATCAGAGAATATCAGGCAAATTGCGAGTGCTCTTTTCTAGGAGCTTGATCCAGCTGTCCGCTTTATCTTTTTATTTTTAAAGAAAAAATAAAAAGGATGCCGCTGCCATCTGGGCTAAGTAGCGGACTAATATTCAAGATGTTTTTGCGATTGATAATTAGTTTTAAAATCAGTGAAAGTGTTAAGAAAGGCCTTAATCCATTGATGGTTCCTTTTTATACCTTATATTTGAAAATAGTAACGTAATAATGTCAAAATGAAATATTCTCTAAGCTTACTGTTGTGTGTATCTTTTGTAGTAGTGTCATGTAAAAAAGAAGAAACATCGTCAACGGGCGATCCTAGGTTAGTGGTGCCATTTACTCAGCAAACAAATGCAGGAATTCAAACACAGCAAACAGCTACAGGCGCAACAGCAAACCATAATTTATTTCGCGAGAATAATAACAATGCTGTAACTTCATCTGTTGCTTCGGGAGTCAATCCAGAGCACGGACAACCCAATCATAGATGTGATATACCTGTTGGAGCACCGTTAAATACGGCTGCAAATGGGGCTAGTCAAGCGCAACCAACAACTGTTTCGAATACACCTGTTCAATCAAATACGCAACCAACTATTGTAAAGCAAGTGACTGCAAAAGGGATGAATCCGCCACACGGAGAAAAAAATCATAGATGTGATATCGCTGTTGGTGCACCTTTAAACTCAAAGGCGACAAATACAGCTACTCCAAATTCGGGTCAAGTTGTTCAAGAAATTAATGTGCCGTCCACAGTGCCAACACTTCTAGCAACAGATAATGAAGCTCCTGCTGACGGAATCAATCCTGCGCATGGAAAAGCAGGACATCGTTGCGATATAGCAGTAGGAGCAACGCTTCCTAAAACATAGAAACAATATATGCCCTCTTGAGAAACATTTTAAGAGGGTTTGTTATAATTTTCTATATGTTAAGAGTAAATTTTATTTTGTGATTTCTCTAAAAATAGCTTCTAAGTTTTTATTTTTTTGATTTAACTGTAATGTTTTTAAACCATTATCATGTGCAAAATCAAAAACGGTAGGACGCATGTCCTTATCAGCTAAAAAAACTAGTTCCCAAGAAAAGTCATGTGTATTTTTATATGACTTTAAATGAGGCATTCTGGCAATCGCTTCCTCTTCGATTTTATAATCAAATTCAACTTCGATTACTTGCTCCTTATCAGCCGTTATCATATGATCTAATTTTTTATCGGCAACAATTTGTCCTTTATTGATGATTATCACACGATCACAAATCGCCTCAACCTCTTGCATGATGTGTGTCGATAGGAAAACAGTTTTGTCCTTACCCGCATTTTTAATCACGGAACGAATTTCTAGCAATTGATTAGGATCTAAACCAGTAGTAGGTTCATCAAGAATCAGTACGTCGGGATTGTGAAGTAAGGCATTGGCAAGTCCTACTCTTTGTCGGTATCCTTTAGATAATTGCCCGATTTTTTTATTACTCTCTGCTGTTAAACCAGTTAGAATAATTACTTCTTCAATTCTTTCTTTGGCAACCTTGTAAACATCGGCATTAAAAGCCAAATATTCCCTAACATATAAGTCTAAATACAACGGATTATGCTCTGGTAGATATCCAATTGATTGTTGTACTGCTTTCGGATTACCGTTTACATCATGGTCATTAACCAATGCCGTTCCTTCATCTGCGGCTAAATAAGTGGTTAGTATTTTCATCAAAGTAGATTTACCTGCTCCATTGGGACCAAGAAAACCAACGATTTCTCCTTTTTTTATCGAAAAGGAAACATTGTCCAATGCTTTTTGAGCACCGTAACTTTTAGAGATATTTTGAACTTCGATTGACATGATGCGTGATTTGTAGCAAAAGTAAAAAGAAAAAGGATTGATTTGTAGTTTTTATGAAACAAACTAGCATTCTGGTCCGGGTTCCATCTACTTTATAATTGACAACTGAAATTGTTAATTGAAAATAGAATGATATATTTAACCTAAATCTATTAAAAACCATCTCATGGAAGAAAGTAAAAGTTTATTTAAAACCTATAGCAGTATTATTTGGCTTTTGTGCGGTATTACAGTTGGAAGCATATTAGGGCTTGTTTTTGGAAAAGAAGTTGCAATTATTAAGCCTTTGGGTGATATCTTTTTGAATTTGCTTTTTACTGCAATTATTCCCTTGATATTTTTTACGATTGCATCTTCAATCGCTAGTTTGGAGAAGTCGGAAAAGCTTGGTCGACTATTCTTTATCGTGATTATTGTTTTTTTAGGTACGGTATTAATTTCTGCCATCCTAATGATGGTCGGCGTAATGGTTTTTCCAATTCATCAAGATATTGTGATTTCGACACTGCCAGTTGAAGATATGGTAGCAACTGACGGAGGCTCTCAAATTACACAGCTTTTAACTGCCAACGATTTTTATGAACTACTTTCGAGAAAATCTATGCTTGCCTTGATAATTTTCTCCTTTCTTATTGGATTCTCTAGTTTAAGGTCAGCTGAAAAAGGGGAGAGTTTTAGAAATTTTCTAAATTCAGGAAATGAGGTTATGAAACAGTTATTACATCTGATCATGAAAACAGCTCCTATAGGTCTAGGTGCTTATTTTGCATACCAAGTAGGGATATTTGGACCGCAATTATTTGGTGCCTATGCAAAACCATTAGGTTTGTATTATGGTGTTTGTGCCTTCTATTTTGTGGTATTTTTTAGCTTGTATGCTTTTATAGCTGGAGGTAAATTAGGGTTGAAAACATTTTGGACCAATAATATAACACCTGTTTTAACGGCTTTAGGAACCTGTAGTAGCATTGCTACGATACCTGCTAACCTAGAAGCTGCAGAAAAGATGAAAGTTCCTGCTTATATTAGGAATGTGGCTATTCCGTTAGGCGCGCCACTGCATAAGGATGGTTCAAGTATGTCTTCAATTATTAAGATAGCAGTTATTTTTGCTATGTTCGGCAAGGACTTTACTGACCCAATGACCTTGCTTACCGCATTAGGAATTACAGTAATTGTTTCAGTGGTTGAGGGAGGGATTCCAAATGGTGGTTATATTGGAGAAATTTTGGCCATTACAATTTATGGTTTTCCTATGGAGCAAGCGCTACCTGCAGCAATGATTGTTGGAACTTTGGTTGATCCTATGGCGACTTTGTTAAACGCCAATGGAGATGTTGTCTCGGCTATGGTTATTACACGGATTTCAAACGGTAAAAAATGGCTTTTGGAAGCAGCTCAGTAAGTTGATGAATAAAATAGAGAGTCAAATCGTTTTGATAGATAAAGATTTAGACTTGTTTTTTTTACTTATTATGTAATTTAAAACTAGTTTTTTAGAGAATTCCTCTTTAGTTGCTTAAAATGATGTTTTTTTTTGACGCCCTTAAAAATAATTAATACATTAGCACAGAATTAAAAGTAAAAAAGTCCTAATGACTACTAACCGATTTTATTTTAGCAATACTTATTATTTCTTCTGGAAAGAGGATAGGGATTGTTATATGGTTATTTAATTGATTAGAATTAAATCATAATTATAAATATACAATCCCGATGAAAATCGGGATTTTTTTTTGGAATAAATGGAAGTAAAAGTCGCAATACAAGGAATAAAAGGTTCGTTTCATCATCAAGTAGCGCAAGAATACTTTGGAGAAAAGGTAGAAGTAGAGGAGTGTTTGTCTTTTGATGAACTGGTAGATAGCATCTTGTCTGGTAAAGCAGAGCAGGCTGTTATGGCCATTGAGAACTCTATTGCAGGACCTATTATTCCTAATTATGCTTTAATCGATAAAAATAATTTACACATTATAGGAGAACATTATTTGCGAATTCATCAAAATTTAATGGCCTTAGAGGGACAGAAAATGGAAGATATTACGGAGGTGCATTCGCATCCAATGGCTTTGCTGCAATGTATGGAATTCTTAAAGAAGTATCCTGCGATAAAGTTGGTTGAAGATAAGGATACTGCTGAGACAGCGCGAAGAATTCAAGAAAATGAGATCAAAGGAATTGCAGCGATTGCTAGTAAAACAGCTGCAAAAATGTATGGATTGACAATTTTAGCACCCGAAATTCAAACTATTAATCACAACATGACACGATTTGTGATTTTAAAAAAACAAAATTCCTTTGTGTCAAAGGAGGAGATTAATAGAGCTTCATTAAAGTTTGAATTGGATCATAAAAGAGGCAGTCTAGCAGCTGTTTTAAATGTGCTGAGTGATTGCAAGATGAATTTAACCAAGATTCAGTCGCTTCCTAAAATTGAAACACCCTGGAAATATTCCTTTTTTGTCGATGTTACTTTTGATAAATATGAAGATTATGCAAAAGCCAAGTCACTTTTAGAAATTATGGCGGAGTATTTAAAGGTTTTGGGAGAGTATAAAAACAGTAAACCACTACTTTAATTGTAGAGAATAAAATCCTGAAAAGGAAAATAATAAACAAAGCATCACATGATTACTACCGCAAAACGATTAGATATTGTTGAAGAATATTATTTCTCAAGTAAATTGAGAGAGGTGCGACAGCTTGCCGCTGAGGGAAATCCTATTATTAATATGGGAATTGGAAGCCCTGATTTGAATCCGCCACAAAAAGTAGTTGCTGCTATTGCTGCCGCAATGCAAGAGGATACTGCACATCAATATCAAAGTTATCAGGGTTTGCCAGAACTACGTCAAGCCATGGCTGATTTTTATTTTAATAATTATAGTGTTGCCGTAAGTCCCGTTACTGAAATCTTACCCTTGATGGGATCTAAGGAGGGTATTATGCATATTTCGATGGCTTTTTTAAACGAAGGTGATGCCGTTTTGATTCCGAATCCTGGTTATCCCACCTATACCTCAGTCACGAATTTAGTAGGTGCGGTACCTGTATATTATGATCTAACAGAAGCCACTAATTGGGAGCCTGATTTTGATGCACTTGAGAGGTTAGATTTATCAAAGGTGAAGTTAATGTGGATAGGATATCCTCATATGCCTACTGGTGCAAGAGGGAGTTTGGCATTGTTTGAAAAGTTAGTAGCTTTCGCTAAGAAGCATCATATTCTATTGGTAAATGACAATCCGTATAGTTTTGTTTTGAACGATAATCCTATGAGTTTATTGCAAGTAAAGGGTGCAATGGATGTCGCTTTAGAGCTAAATTCTTTGAGTAAGACTTTTAACATGGCAGGATGGCGTGTGGGAATGGTGGTTGGAAACGCTCAAGCGATTGATGCGGTTTTAAAAGTAAAAAGCAATATGGATAGCGGGATGTTTTATCCGGTACAAAAAGGAGCTATCGCAGCTTTAAAAAGTGATGCTTCGTGGTTTGAATCGATGAATACAATTTACCAAAAGCGTCGTGTCCTGACAGAGCAATTAGCGGAAAAGTTAGGTTGCCAAGTGTATAAAGAAGGTGTTGGACTCTTTGTTTGGGCGAAACTACCAGCGGGAATCACATCAGCAGAAGACTTTATAAATGACATATTGTACCAAAAGCATATTTTTATCACTCCAGGAACAATTTTTGGGAGTAATGGAGAAGGGTATATCCGGTTTGCACTTTGTGTTAAAGAAGAAAAGATTCAGGAGGCTATTGATCGATTTAGTGTAGTGAAATCATAAAAGTCGGTAATAAGCGATTGGCCTAGCCCTGATAGTAGAGGAAATCCTTTTATGCCGAACCGATAGGTTTAGGGAGGCAAAAAAGATTGAAACGGATAGCAGGAATGGCTACTAAAAAATAAAAAATGAAAGTATTTGTTATAGGAATAGGATTAATTGGAGGATCAATGGTCTTGGATATAAAACGGCTGCATCCTGAGGCGACCATTTATGGCGTTGATACAAATGAAGCACATTTGCAAGAGGCAATAGCTTTGGGAGTTGTTGACCTGGCAGGAAAAATGGACGAGCTCCATATGGCGGACTTTGTGATAGTATCCGTTCCAGTGGATGGCGCGCTAGTTGTTCTGCCACAGGTTTTAGATTTGATAGGTGATGAGACGATTGTATTTGAAGTGGGATCGACTAAGGCGCCTATTTGTAAAGCGGTAGCCTTGCATCCGCAACGCCGAAATTTTATTGCTACGCATCCGATTGCGGGAACTGAGTTCTCGGGTCCGTCGGCAGCGATTTTGGGATTGTTTGAAGGGAAAACAAATATTATTTGTGAAGTAGAGCGTACGGCTTTCAAACTGCAAGAAAAAGCATTAGAGTTGTTTAAAGCTTTGGGAATGCGCATTAGATATATGGATCCTAACTCACATGACAAGCACATTGCTTACGTATCGCACTTATCGCATATCAGTGCTTTTATGTTGGGGAAAACAGTCATAGAAAAAGAGAAACACGAGCAAGATATTTTTGATATGGCGGGCTCTGGATTTGAAAGTACAGTGCGATTGGCTAAAAGTTCCCCAGCAATGTGGACACCCATTTTTAAGCAAAATAAGGAACAGGTAATCGAAACACTAGAGGAATACATCTCAAATTTGACGCAATTCAAGGATTTATTAATAAATGATGATTACGAGGCGATTTATCAAGAGATGCAAAGCGTCAACAAGATTAAAGGAATACTAAACGGAATGCACATAAAAAATTAGAACTAAAATAATAAGATATAAAACTAAAAAGATGGAAAACAAGAAAGAAATGAGGAACTGGTTGAACGAATTTAATTTGACTCACCCCTTAGTAATTGCAGGTCCTTGTAGTGCTGAAACAGAGGAACAAGTATTGAAAATAGCACATGAATTAAAGAATTCAGACGTAAGTGTTTTTAGAGCAGGAATATGGAAACCAAGAACGCGCCCTGGAGGATTTGAAGGTGTTGGAGAGATAGGGTTAAAATGGTTGAAAAAAGCGAAAGAAGAAACGGGGTTGTTAATGGGTATTGAGGTAGCTAATGCTGCACATGTAAAGTTAGCCTTGGAATACGATATTGATTTATTGTGGATAGGAGCAAGAACAACAGTAAATCCGTTTGCTGTACAGGAAATTGCGGATGCATTGGCAGGAACTAAAAAAATTGTTTTAGTAAAAAACCCTGTAAACCCTGATTTATCGTTGTGGTTGGGTGGAGTAGAACGTTTGTATAATGCGGGGATCGAGAAATTAGGGGTAATTCATAGAGGATTCTCTACCTATGAAAAAACAAAATACAGAAACATTCCCGAGTGGCAAATTGCTATCGAGTTACAAAATAAATTCCCTGATTTACCATTGATAATAGATCCTTCGCACATTACAGGAGATCGAAAAATGATATTGGAAGTAACACAAGAAGCACTAGATTTGAATTATGACGGTATGATTATCGAAACACATATCGATCCTGATAATGCATGGAGTGACGCTGCACAACAAGTAACACCAGATGCTTTGAAACAAATATTCATTGATTTAAAAGTGAGAAAGTTAGACGACGTATCAGATGAATTTACGCAGAAAATGAAAAAATTGAGAGCCAATATTGATGTGTTAGATGCTACTTTACTGGAACTTTTAGGCAAGCGTATGAAGGTTGCTGATGAGATTGGACAGGTGAAAAAAACGGCAAATGTAGCGGTACTGCAAAATAACCGTTGGAATGAAATTTTAGGTAAGATGATTTTAGACGGTGAAACTAAAGGACTTTCTGAAGAGTTTGTTTTAAAGTTATTTAAGGCCATTCATCAAGAAAGTATTAATCACCAAGATAAAGTAATAAACGCTTAATTAAATATTTTAACAAAATAATAAAAAACCTACATTAGTGTAGGTTTTTTTTGTACTATTCCACCTTCATTTATTTTAAATATTTACATCAACCTTTTTTTTATGAAAAAACTAATCGCATTATCATTTTTGTTCTTAAGTTTTCTCGGGTATTCTCAAAAACAAATTTTTGAAAATCCACAAATGACCACATTAATTAAATAGCATAAAACAGTTGCTATTATTCCTTTTACAGTTAAAATTACTTACAAAAAACAACCTAAAAATTTTAATGCGGAATCTAATAGTGAGCAAGAAGCTAAAATGTCTAAATCAATTCAATCAAGTATGTTACTTTTTTACTGCGAAAAGTAGATAATTATAGCGTAGGTTTTCAGGATGTTGATAAAACTAATATTCTATTAAAAAAGGCAGGAGCTTTAGATAAATTTGATGAATTTACAAAAGATGAAATTGCAAAAATTCTCGGAGTTGATAGAATTATAGGTGGGACATTTGAAACAGAACAATCAAAATCTGAAGCAGGGGCAATCGCATCAGCAGTTTTATTTGGAGGTTTTGGAGGAAAAACAGGAACGGGAACATTAACGATGACCATAAATAATGGTAAGGACGGAGATTTGCTATGGAGATTTTTCAAAACTATGGATCAAGGATTGGCTTCTTCCACTGATGACATAGTAGAAAGCATGATGCGTAAAGTGGGAAGAAATTTTCCTTACGAAAAATAAGGTATTCATTTCAAGAGACAAATCCCCTTAGCTTATTAAGTTGAGGGGATTTTGCTTTTAGCGAAGTTTAAAAAACTTTGAACTTTGAACTTTAAACTTGAAACAAAATTTTACCTTTGCTGCATGACAGGACTCGTTTATAAATCTACAGGAAGTTGGTATACCGTAAAATCAGAACAAGGGGATTTTATTGAATGCCGTATTAAGGGTAAATTCCGTATTAAAGGAATTAAAAGCACCAATCCAATCGCGGTTGGAGATGTCGTAGATTATGAAATAGATGAGACCTCAGATGCAATCACGGGAACAATATTTAATATCCATGAAAGGAAAAATTATATCGTGCGCAAGTCGGTTAATTTATCACATCAAATGCATATTATTGCCAGTAATATTGATCGTGTTTTTTTATTGATAACCATAAATAATCCACCTACGACTTTCAATTTTATTGATCGTTTTCTTGTAACTGCTGAAGCTTATGGAATCGAAACTATTTTAGTGTTTAATAAAATAGATACTTTTGACGAGGCGACTTTGGATGAGCAGTTATACATGCAACATGTCTATCAAGAAATTGGATATAAATGTCTAAGAGTTTCCTCTACTGAAATGAAGGGAATCGAAAAGTTGAAAGAAATGATGATTGACAAAGTGAGCATGTTTTCAGGGCATTCAGGTGTAGGAAAATCAACTTTAGTCAATGCCATGGAGCCAACCTTGCATCTTAAAACTAAAACTATATCTGAAGCTAGTAAACAAGGGCAACATACAACGACTTTTGCCGAAATGTATGATCTAGCTTTTGGAGCACGAATTATTGATACTCCTGGAATCAAAGGTTTTGGGGTAGTCGATATGGAGCCAGTTGAAATTAGCGGTTACTTTCCTGAGTTTTTCAAATTGAAAGATCAATGTAAATTCAATAACTGCATACATAAGGATGAACCAAAATGTGCGGTCAAGGATGCATTGGAAAAAGATGAAATAGCTTGGTCACGTTACAATAGTTACCTTAAATTGTTAGAAGGTGATGACGAAAACTACCGTACAGATAACTATGACGAGGACCGAAAAGAGAGTGACAAAACAAGAGGTCTATGAGAGTAGTATTGCAGCGAGTAGCATCAGCATCCGTTACAATTGATTCTAAAATTATTGCTAATATTCAAAAAGGATTGCTGGTGCTGGTAGGAATTGAAGATGCCGACTCCCAAAATGATATTGATTGGTTGGTGGGCAAAATTGTCAATTTGCGAATCTTTGCAGATGTTAATGAGGTTATGAATTTGTCTGTCCTAGATGCTGGCGGAGATATAATTGTCGTAAGTCAATTTACACTTCACGCAGCCACTAAAAAAGGCAATCGTCCTTCCTATATAAAGGCATCCAAGCCTGATATTGCCATACCGCTTTACGAGAATTTTGTACAAAAGATGCAGTTTGCTCTAGGTAGACAAATTCAAACTGGAGTTTTTGGAGCTGATATGAAAGTTGCTCTAGTGAATGACGGTCCGGTAACTATAATGATAGATAGTAAAAATAGAGAGTAAATTTCTTGTTTATCATAAGATTTTATTTATTTTGGGAAGCCACAAATAATTAAATGCCAAAAACAAACTAGAAGATCAAAGAAACTTGATCTCATTATTTTGTGCCAAATATTTGGCTTTAATTTTACTTAAAAAAAATGGTGTTTAAAAAAATAGTATTTCTTCTTATTCTTTTCTTTTCAATTGCAACTAAAGCGCAAAAAATTGAATACAGTGCATTAAATATAGCAGATAGTCTCAAAGACAACGCTAATGCTGTGGTGCGATTAAATCAGGTTGATATTATAATAGCGTCTCAGCGGGAAATGAAAATTAACACGTTGAGAGTCATAACTGTCCTTAACGAAAAAGGATTGTCAGCCATTGATGCGGTCGAAAATTATAATAAAAGAACCGTTATAAAAGATATCGAAGCAACGGTTTATGATATTTTAGGTCGAGAAATAAAAAAAATAAAACGAAAAGATTTTAAGGATGAAAGTGCTGCTGGTGGCAGTACATTATTTTCAGATAGTCGATATTTGTACTTGGATTATACTCCCATTCAGTATCCTTTTACGGTGGTTTATAAGAGCGAACTACAAACCTCTACAACAGCATTTATTCCGCAATGGTATCCTTTTTCCAATTATTATGTAAGCGTCGAGAAAAGTATTCTCAATGTGAGTTACCCAGATAATTTGGGTTTCAAGAAAATGGAATATAATTTTGGAGACTTTACTATTCAAAAAACGGTCGATAATCCAACACAACTTTCTTACAGTGCTACTGCTATTCCAGTGCAAAAGATGGAAGATTATACTCCTGCATTTAGCTCTATTTTCCCAAAAGTAATGATGGGACTAGAGCAGTTTCATTTGGAAGGAGTTGATGGTAAAGCCAAATCTTGGAAAGAATTTGGAGAATGGTACTCTAGTCAAATATTATCAGGAACAACTGATTTGCCAGAGGAGACGAAAGCTAAAATGAAAGCACTTGTAGGTGATGAAAAAGACCCCATAAAAAAAGCGCGTTTGATTTACGATTTTGTACAAAAAAAATCAAGGTATGTTAGTATTCAAGTTGGTATTGGAGGTTGGAAACCAATGCTAGCCACTGATGTAGACCGCCTTGGTTATGGCGATTGTAAAGCACTTACTAATTATACCAAAGCTTTATTAGCCGCGGTAGAAGTGCCTTCTTATAACGTGATATTGTATGGAGACACTACCAAAAAAAATATACAAACTGATTTTGTTTCCATGCAGGGCAATCATATGATTATAGCAATTCCCAACGGCAACAAGTATACTTGGCTTGAATGCACGAGTCAAGATGATCCTTTTGGTTTTCAAGGTAGTTTTACAGATGATCGAGATGTTCTTGTAGTGAAACCTGAGGGTGGCGAAATCGTCCATACAGATGTTTATGATGATAATACAAACTCGCAGCTAAGTACTGGTAAATACGCAATCTCTGCGACTGGTGATTTAACTGGGTCGATAGCTATTGTGTCACGTGGGTCTCAGTTTGTTAACAAAGCGACTTTAGAAAACGAGCAACCATTGGCTAGAGACGATCATTATAAGGGGTATTGGAGAAACATACAAAACTTGAAGATGAAATCAATTGCGTTTGCCAATGATAAAGCTAAAGTCAGTTTTACTGAAAACGTTGAACTGAGCGCTGCTAACTACGGTAATCTGTCGGGCGGAAAAATGATGTTCGCAGTTAATGCTTATAATCAATATTTGGGTTCGGTAAAAAGGATCAGAAACAGAAAAAAACCTTTTGAAATTCATAGAGGTTACCTAGATACAGATTACATTACAATTGAATTACCTGATGGGTTTTCCATCGAACATATGCCCACAAATTATGAACTAAAAAATAAGTTTGGAGCGTATTCAATAGAGTTCTCAAAGACCACCAATAATAGTATTACTTACAAACGCTCTCTTTCGATTAAAAAAGGAATGTATCTAGCCTCTGAGTATGATGATTATCGTCTCTTTATGGAACAAGTAGCTAAAAATGATAATGCCAAAATGATTTTAACCCAAAACAAATAACCCATGAAATTTAAAAAAATAATTCTAGCAATCCTATTGATTGTTGTCGCACAGACAAACGCTCAAAATTTTGAATTAGGAAAAGTGTCAATTGCTGAGCTACAAGAAAAAAAACATATTACGGATTCTTCTGCAGTAGCTGCTGTATTATTTGAAAAGGGGAAAAACAGTTTTGAGTATTCTGAAGGAAAGGGTTTTGTTATGAATACTGAAGTTAAAGTAAGAATTAAAATTTACAAAAAAGAAGGATATGATTGGGCAAATAAAAGTCTAAGATATTATATTGGTTCCGGAGCTGCAGAGAAATTATCCTTTTCAGATGCAGTGACTTATAATTTGGTTAATGGAAAAATCGAAAAAACTAAATTAAGAAGTGACGGAACATTTGATGAAGTGTTGAATAAGTATTGGGGGCAAAAAAAAATTATAATGCCAAACGTTAAGGAAGGTTCTGTTATTGAATACTCGTATAGCTACAGGACGGAAAGCATTTCTAGTCCACGTGATTGGTATTTCCAAAGAATTATCCCTGTTAACTATTCTGAGTACAAGATGAATGTTCCGGAATACTTTACGTATAATACTAATTTAAGAGGGTTTTATAATCCAAAAATAACTGTTGAGAAAGGAATGAACGCGTTTACTTTAACTTCAAAAGAGCGAGTAAGTAATGGTATGGCTTTAAAAACAGTTTTTTCAAGTGATAAAGTTGAGTATGTGGAAACTAGAACGACCTATGTTTCAGAAAACCTACCTGCAATAAATGATGAGGTTTTCGTTAATAATGTAGATAATTATACTGTCAGCTTAGTGCAAGAGTTAGCAATGACTAAATATCCTAATCAACCATTTAAATCCTATTCTACGGATTGGGCTTCTGTTGTAAAAACGATATATGATTATGATGATTTTGGGCCTGAACTTAATAAAACAGGGTATTTTGAAGATGATTTAAAAGTTGTTTTAGCTAATTTGACTAAACCAGAAGAAAAAATAGATGCGATATTAAAGCATATTAAGTCAATAGTAAAATGGAATGATTATTATGGTTATTCTTGTAATGATGGAGTAAAAAAAGCATACAAGGATAAAGCAGGAAATGTTGCTGAAATTAATCTTATGCTAACAGCAATGTTGAGATATGCAGGATTAAATGCTAATCCTGTTTTAGTCAGTACTCGCTCCAATGGGATTGCAATGTTTCCTAATAGAACTGCTTTTAATTACGTTATTGCAGCAGTGGAAAATGGTGCAGGATATACGCTACTAGATGCTTCAGATCGTAATTCTGAGCCAGATGTTTTGCCTTCTAGGGCATTGAATTGGTTTGGTAGATTAATTAGAAAAGACGGATCTTCAGTAGAGATAGACCTAATGCCTTCTAAGTTATCTAATGATATAATCACAATTATGTATGCAATAGATGAAAAAGGAGTAGTCACTGGTAAATTGAGACGCCAGCGCGATACTCACAATGCAATGCTTTTTCGAAATTCACAAAAGAATCTTAAAGAAGAAGCCTATATAGAAAAACTAGAAAATGACAATAATAAAATTGATATTCAATCCTACACAAGAACTAATGAGAACGATCTAAATTTACCTCTTATTGAATCACTAAGTTTTACTGGTTCTAATTTTAGCGAAATTATTGGAGGTAAGATTTATATTAAACCCTTACTTTCATTTACAGGATCACAAAATCCTTTTAAACAAGAAAACAGGTTATACCCAATTGATTTCGGTTTTCCATTTATGGATAAATATTCGGTAATCATAGCCATTCCTGAAGGATATACTGTTGAAAGAATTCCAGAGTCTATTAATTTGGTTTTTGAAAATGAGGTTGCTAATTTTAGATATTTAACCACCATTTCTGAGAGTACAATTCAAATCATGGCTATCAATCAGATAAATTTGCCTATCGTAACTTCAGAAAATTATCCTACACTAAAGGAATATTTTCAAAAAATAGTAGACAAACAAAACGAGAAAGTTGTTTTGAGAAAAATATAAGAACAACCCCAACTTTGTATCTTTGAAGAAAATATAAAGATAATGAACTTACAAAATTCCCAACTAGAAGTAGATAATTGGATCAAAGAACATGGTGTTCGCTATTTTAATGAGTTAACTAATATGGCTCAATTGACAGAGGAGGTAGGTGAGGTAGCTCGCATTATCGCTCGTCGTTATGGTGAACAATCTGAAAAAGAAAGTGATAAGAACAAAGATCTAGGAGAGGAACTAGCAGATGTTGTTTTCGTGGTTTTATGTCTTGCCAATCAAACAGGAATTGATCTTCAAGCTGCTTTTGATAAAAAGATGGATTTAAAGTCTGTTAGAGATAAGGATCGTCACAAAAACAACGAGAAACTGAAATAATTTGCAACCTATTAATTATGTTATATAATCAGGTATAGCTAAATTGCGGCTTGTAATTGTTAGTTGATATTGGCTAGCCGTACACTTACAATCACGGGTTTCAACTGATAAAGATAAATATGAATTTACTCCTACAAACTTCTCATAAAGACTTACAAGCGCAAATAGCGGTCACAGGCTCAAAAAGTGAAACCAACAGATTACTACTTTTGCAGGCCTTGTTTCCTGCAATTACTTTGG
>NZ_JAQWTM010000287.1 GCF_029242675.1 Flavobacterium sp. | reverse complement strand
TTCAATGGGAGATATGACTTTGCAAAATGGTTAAATGCTGATTTTAGAATTGGTACTGATTTTTACAATCTTAACAGTGCAGGATTTGATGAAATTGGAAACAGAGGAGCAGGTAATGTTCAAGGTTCAACCCTTGTAGGTGGATTAATTGAAAGGTCAACTAATGTTCACAACGTAAACCAGTACTTTACATTGAATGCAAATAAAAAAGTTGGCGATTTCACGTTCTCAGGATCGCTTGGAAATGAGTTTAATAATAACTATAGCTTTGCCTCAGCTGTTACGGGTATTAGTTTAGTAATTCCTGGGTTTGCCAATTTATCGAATGCTGTGACTTATAATCCTTCGTCGTCAATAGCTCAGAGTAAATTATTCGGCCTTTTTGCAGATGCTGTAGTTGAGTACAAGAATTTCCTATCTGTGAATGTGAAGGCAAGAAATGACTGGTCATCAACATTGGCTCCGGGAAATAATTCGATTTTTTATCCAGCTGTTTCTGGAAGTTTTGTACTTACAGAGGCAATTCCAGCCTTAAAACAAAGTAATAAAATCAACCTAATTAAGTTTAGGGCTAGTTTAGGTGAGGTTGGTAAAGGAGCTCCAGTTTATTCTACTGAAACATATTTTGAGCGTGCTAATCCATTAGATGGTTTTGGTCCACAAATCGTTTTTCCTTTTAATGGGAATGCTGGTTTTACTAAATCGAATGTAGCGGGTAATGCTGCACTTACTCCTGAATTCACAAGAGAATTTGCAGTTGGTACAGAAATGGCGTTTTTCAGCAATCGTTTAAGTCTTGATGCTACATATTATAAACGTAACACTCGAAATGTAATCTTAAGTGTTCCAGTTTCAGCTGCTTCTGGAGTAACTAATGTGTTGCAGAATGCAGGGAAACTTTCAACTAAAGGTCTTGAAATTGCTTTGTCTGGTACACCAATCAAAACTCAAAATTTTTCTTGGGAAGTAGGTGTTAACTATACACAATTTAAGTCTGTAGTTGACGAATTGGCTCCAGGAGTGACTAATATATTTTTGGGTGGTTTTGTAACTCCTAATATTCGTTTAGTGGCAGGAGATCAGTATGGTCAAATATATGGTTCTGCATATCAGCGTAATGCCGCTGGTCAAATGCTAATTAACCCAGCTACTGGTTTGCCTCTTCAAACTGCAGGAGTTGAAAAAATAGGAAATCCTAATCCTGATTTCACTATGGGTATTACAAGCACTGTTTCGTATAAAAACTTTAGTTTCTTTGCTTTACTTGATGTTCGTCAAGGTGGTGATCAGTATTCTAGAAATATTGCTGACGTACAAAGAAATGGTGTAGCAGCTGAAACTGCTGAGTTTCCTCGTTTTCAAGCTGATAATGTGACCGTTACCACTCCTTATCTTTATCAAGGTGTTTATGCATCGGGTCCAAACGCAGGACAACCCAATGTTACCAATGTTTCTGCACAAGCTTATTACGGTAATACTGGTAAATATATAGCAGCAGAAGGTTTTATATATGATACTTCTTGGTTTAGAGTAAGAGAGGTTTCAATGTCTTACAAATTAAGTGCTACTATGTTAAAGAATTCTCCTTTCAAACAGTTCGAGATTGGGGCATTTGGTAGAAATTTATTCTTAAGCGCACCTAATTACCCACATTTTGATCCGGAACAAAATGCGCTAGGGGTTAGTAATGCTCAAGGGTTAGAGTTTAACTCTTTACCAAATACTAGAACTGTTGGTTTTAATCTTAAAGTAGTACTTTAGTAATAATATAACAATATGAAAAATTTAAAAAACAAAATAGTGTCGGTGCTATTCATAGTTGCTTTCTCAGTAAGTAGTTGTGAATTTGAAGGTACTAATGTGGACAAGAGCAGTGTATTAGCTGCTCCAATAAATCAACAGTTGACTTCTTTAACGGTTAACGTAGGTTTTTTATCGGGTAGTGATTTACACAGATATTCCTCTTTAATTATGCAGCAGTTGTCAGGGCAAAGTACTGGAGCAACTACTCAAACTCAATTTTTTGAGCAGTACCAAATTGTTGGATCTGATCTAAACAATTTGTGGGCTAGCGTTTATGCAAATATCCTAAATGATGCTGAAAATATCATCGTGGAAGCTACAGCAACTAATAGTCCTCATTATTCTGGCGTAGCCAAAATTTTGAAGGCTTATACTTATCAGTTAGCAGTAGATACTTGGGGAACTATACCGT
>NZ_JAQWTM010000250.1 GCF_029242675.1 Flavobacterium sp. | reverse complement strand
AGGCTTGTACAACCGATAATTCGAGAAAAAAATCGCAAATTTGCAATTCAATAATATAAAGCTATGCCAAAAATATCAATTAAAGGTGCTCAAATGCCGGAGTCACCGATCCGTAAATTAGTACCTTTTTCAGAAATTGCTAAGAAAAAAGGTAACAAAGTATATCATCTAAACATAGGACAACCGGATATTAAAACACCCGAAGTTGCTATGGAAGCAGTCAAAAATATTGACATAACCATATTAGAATACAGCCACTCTGCTGGTTTTGAAAGCTATAGAAACAAACTTTCTCAGTTTTATAAATCAACTGGATTACCTATTAATTCAGAAGATATTATCATTTCAACTGGTGGTTCAGAAGCATTGCTTTTTGCTATGGGAAGCACGATGGATCAAGGCGATGAAATTATTATTCCAGAGCCATTTTATGCAAATTACAATGGTTTTTCGACTGCATCAGGCGTTACAGTAGTACCTGTTATTTCATCGATAGATACTGGTTTTTCGCTACCTCCTATTGCTGACTTCGAAAAATTAATTACTTCAAAAACAAAGGCAATCTTAATATGTAATCCAGGTAACCCAACCGGTTATTTGTATTCGAAAGAAGAAATGATGCAATTAGCTGATCTTGTTAAAAAACACGATTTATTCCTAATTGCTGATGAGGTTTATAGAGAGTTTACTTATGATGGCGACGTGCATTACTCGGTTATGAATATACCTGGATTGGAAGAAAACGCAATCATGATTGATTCGGTTTCTAAAAGATACAGCATGTGTGGCGCACGAATTGGCTGCATTGTTTCTAAAAACAAAGAATTAATGGCAACTGCAATGAAATTTGCACAAGCTCGCTTAAGCCCTCCAACTTTTGCTCAAGTAGCCGCTGAAGCAGCACTTGACACACCGCAAAGTTATTTTGATGAAGTGATTTCTGAATATAGAGAGCGCAGAGACACTTTGGTTACGGAGTTAAACAAAATCGAAGGTGTAAAAGTAGCCAATCCGAAAGGGGCTTTTTACTGTATTGCTGAGCTACCTATTGACAATGCAGATACTTTTGCACAATGGTTATTAGAAAGTTTCGATTTTAATGGAGAAACTGTAATGGTAGCTCCTGCAGCAGGATTTTACTCAACACCAGGTATAGGACTTAATCAAGTACGTATTGCTTATGTTTTGAAAAAAGAAGACTTAATAAAAGCCGTTCAAATTTTAAAAGAAGCAATCAAAGTCTATAACGCTAAATAATTTTTATAGACACGAGGTGCTTTAAAAGCATAGAAACCAAAGGTAATAGACACAACTCAAGGCAGTAACGAATAAAAGTTACTGCCTTGCGTTTTTTGGACAGATACACACAGAAAAAAAGAATTATACCACACCTTAAATCGAGTTGATTAATTAGTAAAACCTTTAGAAAATGTTTGGTTTTTATTAATTATCTTTACGCTCGAAAATTATACACATAATAATAGCTTTTTTTAATGATAAATAAGGAAGAATTACAAGATGAAATGGGTGACGACCACATCGCATCTAGTGCAAATAACCCAGTAAGAGAAGATGCATTTGACATTACTGATGATGAAAAAATTGAAAAAATAAAAAAAGACGTTGAAAACATTCTTTTAACTTTAGGAATGGATTTAACGGATGATAGCATGAAGGGCACACCTAACCGTGTAGCTAAAATGTTCGTAAAGGAGATCTTTGGGGGACTAAATCCTGAAAGAAAACCAAAGGCATCTACATTTGATAACAATTACAAATATGGAGAGATGTTAGTTGAAAAAAACATCACTTTGTATTCTACTTGTGAACACCACCTTTTACCGATTATAGGAAGAGCACATGTTGCTTACATCTCGAACGGAAGAGTTATTGGACTTTCTAAAATGAATCGTATCGTAGAATATTATTCAAAAAGACCACAAGTACAGGAACGTTTAACAATGCAAATTGTTCAGGAACTACAAAGAGCGTTAGGAACAGAAGATGTTGCTTGTGTTATTGATGCTAAGCACCTTTGTGTAAATTCAAGAGGAATAAGTGATATTGAAAGTAGTACTGTAACCTCTGAATTTGGTGGAAAATTTAAAGAGCCACAAGCTCGAAGAGAATTTTTAGACTACATTAAGTTAGATACAAAATTCTAGATTAAGAACCTTATTTGATTAATTTCGTAATCACCTAGCCCTGATTGCAGTGAAAATCCTTTTTATTCGCCACGGCGATTAAAAAGATTGTAACGAAAAGCAGGATTAGCTCCTAAAAAAAACACATGCCTTTATACTCAAGTCAAAAACTGAAAATATACAATTCGCTTTCGGGAGAGAAAGAAACATTTGTACCTATAAACGAAGGAAACATTGGTATGTATGTTTGCGGACCTACTGTTTACAGCAATGTCCACTTAGGAAATGTTAGAACCTTTATGTCATTTGATGTCATATTTAGGTACTTATTGCATTTAGAGTACAAAGTACGCTATGTGAGAAACATTACAGATGTTGGACATATTGTAGACGATGTAGATGAAGGCGAAGATAAAATTGCAAAAAAAGCGCGTTTAGAACAGCTAGAACCAATGGAAGTCGTACAACGCTACACTATTGATTTTCATGATATCCTTAAAGCATTTAATTTTTTACCACCAAGTATTGAGCCAACAGCGACAGGACATATCGTGGAGCAAATTGAAATCATCAAAAAAATAATCGATTCCGGAATTGGATACGAAGCGAATGGTTCTGTTTATTTTGACGTAGTAAAATTCAATAAAACCAATCATTACGGACGCTTAAGTGGTCGTAATATTGAAGACATGCTTGCCAATACTCGAGATCTTGATGGCCAATCCGACAAGAGAAATCCACAAGATTTTGCCTTATGGAAAAAAGCAGAGCCACAGCATATTATGCGATGGCCTTCGCCTTGGAGCGATGGTTTTCCGGGATGGCACTTGGAATGCACAGCGATGAGTACTAAATATTTAGGCAATCATTTTGATATTCACGGCGGTGGAATGGATTTAAAATTTCCCCATCATGAGTGTGAAATTGCTCAAAATGAAGCTTGCACGGGACAAACCCCCGTTAATTACTGGATGCACGCCAATATGCTGACCTTAAACGGAAAGAAAATGGCGAAGTCTACAGGTAACAATATTCTACCAAGAGAAATCCTGACAGGCGAAAACAGCATTCTTAGTAAAGCATTTTCAGCATCAGTGGCTCGATTTTTTATGCTACAGGCACATTACCGCAGTATTTTAGATTTCTCTGATGATGCTATTGTCGCTGCTGAAAAAGGATACAAACGCTTAATGGAAGCAGTAGATACGCTTAAAACCATACAAAGTAGCGCTGTTAGTTCGTTAGCAATCCAAGACTGGAAGCAAAGTTGTTATGATGCTATGAATGACGATTTCAACTCTCCTATTTTGATTGCGAACTTGTTTGAAGGTGTCCGATTCATCAACCTTATAAATGATAATAAAGAGACTGTAACAGCTCATGATCTTGAAATACTGACCACGACAATGAACGCCTTTGTGTTTGATGTGCTTGGACTTGAAGATGATAAAACTGTTGACGGGAATTCTAATAAGCTTGAAGGAACGATTAACATGCTAATTGGTATGCGCAATCAAGCACGTGCTGACAAGAATTTTGCTTTATCTGACCAAATTAGAGACCAATTGATAGCAATCGGAATTCAGTTAAAAGACGGAAAAGAAGGAACGACCTTCACGGTCTAGCTTTTAATGTAAAACGAAAACAAATGCTGAAAAAAATTCTAATTTTTCCCTTGTTAGTACTTGTTCGTTTTTACCAACTTGTGATATCGCCATTAACTCCTGCTTCCTGTAGATTTGAGCCAACCTGTTCCTCCTATATGATTGAAGCATTAAAAGAGCATGGCTTATTGTATGGCTTGTTTTTAGGCATAAAAAGGATAATAAGTTGTAACCCATGGGGCGGTACTGGATATGATCCTGTTCCTAAGAAAAATTGT
>NZ_JAQWTM010000242.1 GCF_029242675.1 Flavobacterium sp. | reverse complement strand
AAGTGTATTAGCCATTTCAGGCAAGTTTGGCGATTTATTGACTTATGCTACTTTTGCATCTTTATTATTTTATATTTTAACAATTATTGGAGTCTTTATCTTGAGAAAAAAAGAGCCAAACACGGAACGTCCTTACAAAGCTTTTGGTTACCCATTTATACCAGCAATCTATATATTAGTTACGGTTGCTATATGTATCACTTTATTAGTTTACGATACTTTCAATACTGGTTTAGGACTTGGAATTGTAGCGTTAGGAGTTCCAGTTTATTATTTAGCAATGAATAAAAAGTAAATAGTTGTCATACCATCATAAAAAAAGCCTCAAACTACAACTAGTTTGAGGCTTCCTATTTTAAATTGAATCGTTTACTCTTGATTCAAACTGCGCAATTGCTTTAGCTTTTCTTTCCAAGTTTCTAAACTTTCTTTGTGAATAGCAATGTTCTTACGAACCTCTAAAACAATTGAATTCTCTTTTTTAGCATTTCTAGTGTTGGTGAAAAACTGAATATTATTTTCCAATTGAAAAATTTCGTTTTGCACTTCCTCAATTTTACGCATGATAAATATTTTCTCGCCTTCTAATTTGCGCGTATCATTATTATCAGCTAAACTGTCGATTCTATTTGCAAAACGCATCATATCCGAATCTTTCTTACTCAAACTTAATTTATCAAAAAGAGCGTCTAATATTTTGTTGAATTTCCCTTCAATATGTCTTTTAGGAAACGGAACCTTTCCTATGTTTTTCCAGTTCTCAATATGCAATTTTATAGCATCAAGATCGGCTTTATGCTCTCCAACAAGTTGAAAATCTCTTATTTGTTCTAGGTACGCTTTCTTTTTTTCGAAAGCTTCCATTTCTTCTGCGTTATCTTCAGTTCTTTGTTCTTTCAGCTTATCAAAATAACCATTACAGGCCGCTTTAAATTCATCCCAAACCTTATCAGAGTATTTGCGAGGAACGTGTCCTATTTTTTTCCAATCCTCCTGGATTTTTTTCATTAAAGGAGTAGTGGCAGCAAAGTCATCGCTATCTTTTAACTCTTGTGCTTTAGCAACAAGCGCATTTTTTTTAGCTAGATTGTCATTTTGCTCTTTTTTAATATCCTTGTAAAACGAGTTTTTAAAAGAATTGAAGTTTCTAACCGCCGTTTTAAAGGCGTCCCAAGTTGCTTCATTAACCTCTGCGGGTACTTTACCTGCTTCAAAAAATGCCGTTCTTAGGGCTTCTACTTTTTCAATTTGTCCTAGCCATTGAGAGTGCGCATTAACTTTAATAGTAGCTAAGTTCTCAATTTGACTGATGATTTCTTTTTTCTTGGTTAAGTTTTCCAATTCAGTCCCTCTCATTTTTTCAAATAAAAGTTCTCTCTTGTCATGCATTTGCTTAGTCAAATCACTAAACTTATTCCATATTGTATCACGATGTTCACGCGAAACGGGACCTATGTCTTCCTTCCAAATTTTATGTAAATCTTGCAATTCTCTAAACGCCTTATTGATATCAGTTTCTTGAACTAATTCTTCAACGCGAGCAACAATCTTTTGTTTTAACTCTAAATTATGTTTAAAATCCAAATCTCTTGCTTCTCTGTCAAGGTGCAAGTAATCATAAAAATTCTCCACATGAAAATGGTAATTGTTCCAAACGTGGTTGTACTTGTCCTTTGGAATCGGACCCGCATTTTTCCAACGCTCTCTTAATTCATTAAAGTGTTTTAAGGTGTCTTTAATGTTTTCATTAGGATTTATAAGCTCTTTCATCTCCTCTACAATTGCTAATCTGTTTTCTAGATTAGTTTGCAAATTCGATTGTAAACTCTTGAAATGCGCATTCTTATTGTCTCTATATTTTGAGTACGTTTGATCAAATTTTATTTTAAGAGGCGAGTGGTAGTGAAAATCCTCTGTCGTTTCGGGGTTTTCAGCATGAAATTCTTCTTTTTTCTCTTCGATAAAATGATTGAATTTTGCCAGAAAAGCCTTTTTTATCTCCTCAACATGTTCCTTAATCGATTGCACTTTATCCGTAGCCACAAGCTCTTGTAATTCGTCAACTAGCGCTTCCATCGAAAGCGTTTCATAGGCAAGCATCGGAATTTCATGACGTTCTCTAAGGCTAGCATCTTCGCCTTCCTCAGCATTCGAATCGTCAATTGCAGTCAATGCTTTTTGATTCTCGTTTTCAACAACAGTAGTGGCATCTGCTACGTTTTCGGCAGTACTCGCTTCCGTGTTTACGACTTCTTCAGCAGTTACAGCATCCTCTTTTACAGCGTTTTGAGTTGGAACAGCTTCCGTCGATTCGCTTACTAAATTTCCATCTGCTTCGTGCAGGTTATCATTCGTTTCTTCTAACATTTTGTCAATGTTTAAGGTTTGTACTCAATTATAGGTAGCGAAAGATAGTAAAGCGGCAGGAACTTACAAAATAATTCCTTTATTTATAG
>NZ_JAQWTM010000219.1 GCF_029242675.1 Flavobacterium sp. | reverse complement strand
ACACAAACAAAATGGAAAATAATTTTAAGATGATTGCCAAAACCTTTTATGGTTTTGAAGAAATATTAGCAAAGGAATTACTGCAGTTGGGCGCACAAGACGTGGAACAAGGAGTAAGAATGGTGAGTTTTAAGGGAGATAAAGGATTTATGTACAAAGCCAACTTATCGTTGCGCACGGCATTAAAAATTTTAAAACCTATTTATTTTTTTAAGGCAAATAATGAGCAAGCTTTATATAAAGGAGTAGCCGGTGTGAACTGGTCAAAATACATTAATGCGAACCAAACATTTGTAATTGATGCTACGGTACACTCGGATAACTTTAATCACTCTGAGTTTGTATCTCAAAAATGTAAAGATGCAATTGTAGATCAGTTCAGAGAGCGAACAGGACAACGTCCAAGCATTGATAAAGTACATCCTGATTTACGAATCAACATTCATATTGATAGAGACCAAGTTTCGGTTGCTTTAGATACTTCGGGTAACTCGTTGCACCAACGTGGGTATAGAACTGCTACTAACATTGCACCTATCAACGAAGTGTTGGCTGCGGGAGTTTTGTTACTTTCGGGTTGGGACGGACAAGGTGATTTTTTAGATCCGATGTGTGGATCAGGAACTTTCCTTGCTGAGGCAGCGATGATTGCTTGTAATATTCCGGCTAACATTAACCGTAAAGAGTTTGCTTTTGAAAAATGGCACGATTGGGATAATGAGCTGTTTGATAATATCACGACTAGTTTGCTGAAACGCGTTCGTGAGTTTCATCATACCATTACCGGTTATGATAAAGCACCATCAGCGGTACAAAAAGCAAAGGATAATATTAAAAATGCCAACCTAGACGAGTACATCAAAATCGAAGAACGCAACTTTTTTGATACGGAGAAAACTACCGAAGGCAAATTGCATATGGTTTTTAATCCACCGTACGATGAGCGTCTAGACATTCACATGGAAGAGTTTTACAAAAATATTGGGGATACCTTGAAGAAGAATTACCCAGGAACGAATTCTTGGTTTATTACAGGGAATCTAGATGCCTTAAAATTTGTTGGACTTAGACCTTCTAGAAAAATAAAATTATTCAATGCAAGCATCGAAGCACGTTTGGTAAAATACGAAATGTACGAAGGTAGCAAGCGCACGAAATTTCAAGTAACCGAAGGCGATACTGAATAATACAGAAAGCAAAAAGAGAAGTAAGGAGCATTAGAGCCGTTATTGTGGTACTTTAGAAAAGAATATGTCAACTGATAGCCATTCTGACTTTCGACTAATTACTAATCACTAGTTACTAATCACTATTCACTTTCAACTTAACTAACTTTAAGACTTAAATACAATGACAAGATTACAAATAAGAGCTTTTTTATACCAATTGGGATGCTTTGCTTCCTTGTTTATTTTGGCGCGTTATGTAGTGGAACGCTATTCCGGTTTAACGGGTTTTTGGGTTCCTTTTATTGCGTTTGTGATTGGTACTTTTTTAGCACCAAAATTTCAAGCTGTGAAAACCAAAGACGGTGAGAAGTTATACATGAAATGGATTTTCATAAAAAGTGTAAAAGAAATAGGGTAGTGGTTTGTCAGTTGAAATGCAACGCTGCAATTGAGCGAGTACTATACCTACAGCATAAAAAACCGCAAATTCACACGTGAATTTGCGGTTTTATTAGTTTTAGCCTGAAGCTAATTATTTTTTAGGAGCCACTTTTTTTACCACTGGCGCGATTTTGACTTTCTTTTTATAAATAGGAAGGAAATACGAAACCGTGTAATTGAATCCAACACCAAAACTACCATTGTAAGTTTTGTTAAAACCTGGAATGTACAAATTGTCAAAATTGTCCGGTTTTTTGTTGGTTACGAGTTGGTTTAATC
>NZ_JAQWTM010000203.1 GCF_029242675.1 Flavobacterium sp. | reverse complement strand
AATGGGATGATTCTTATAATCTTACGGCTCAAACTGAAGGTGTTTTGCAAAATGCAAATTTTGACGTAGGCAATGCTGTAAACAAAGGAAAAGTTATTGCAACTATTGATAACGCTACCAATCAAATAAATACGCAAACAGCCCAAGAACAATTGGTGATTTCTAATGAAAACTTGACAGATAATTCGCCAGCATTGCAACAGTTACAACAAAACATTCAGTTTGCTGAAAGTAAATACAGTCAAGATAAAACGCAAGAAGAACGTTATAAAAGGTTATACGAAAGTCAAAGTATTGCCAAAGTTGAATATGAAAATATACAATTGAATGCTAAAAATTCATTGTCAAACTTAAATGCTTTAAAAAAACAAGCAAGCCAAATTTTGCAACAAGCCAAACAACAACAAATAACAATTAAAGGACAAGTAAAAAATAATCAAGTTGTTCAAAATTACAATGCGATACTAGTTACAGAAAGTGGAACGGTGATTAAAAAACTTAAAAACAATGGCGATTATGTTCGTAAAGGCGAAGTTATAGCCACTATTGCAAATGCGCAAAAAGTAGAAGCCGTATTAAATGTTGACGAAAATAGTATTGGCAAAGTGAAACTTGGTCAAAATGTTTTTGTGCGATTAAATAGTAATAAAGACATTGTTTATAATGGAAAAATATCTGAAATTTTATCAGCTTTCGACCAACAAACACAATCCTTTATTTGCAAAGTTATTTTTGATAAACCGATAACAAGTTCTCTTTTTGGAACACAATTAGAAGCCAATATTTTAGTTGGAGAAAAGAAAAATGCCTTACTAATTCCAAGGAATTATGTTGGTTTTGGTAATAAAGTTAATGTAAAAGGCAAAGACGAATACGTAATCATAAAAACAGGAATTGTATCAACCGAATATGTGGAAGTGTTGAGTGGTATTAGTAAAAATGATGTTTTATTACCTTTAAAATTATAAGCAATGAACATAAATAATACCATTGCAAAAACCTATATTTTTTCTAACAAAAAACTTACTGCTGTCGCTGTTTTGGGTGTATTGTTGGGAATGTCGGTCTATATTTTTATGAATAGTTTGTTGGTTGGTTTTGATAAAAGTTCTAACAAATCTATTTTTAGAAACACCGCTCATATTAGAGTGTATAAAGACGATGAAATTAGCAAACCTTTAATCAATGAAAACGATAGTAAATCTATTATTATCAATCCAAAAATTGTTCCTATAAATAGTGTAATCATAAATCCAAATTCGATTATTGAAACGATTTTGAGACAAAAAGAAGTAACTGTTGTAACGCCACAAGTAAATACAAGTGTTTTTTACAATAATGGAAAATCGCAAATTTCGGGTTTAACTGTTGGAATAAAACCCGATGAAGCCAATTTAATGTATAATATAAAATCGTTTATGGTAGACGGGAATTTCGATTTGTTAAAATCCAATCCTAACGGAATTGTAATTGGAAGTGGCATTTCAGAAAAAATGAATTTGGTAGTTAGTGATAATTTAAATTTAACTTCTTCCAAAGGAATAAACCGCACATTTAAAGTAGTTGGTATTTTTAAAACCAATAATTCGGTTACAGACAAAACAAAATCATATATCAATTTATCGGCATCGCAACAATTATTGAAAGAAGGAAACTCTTTTATAACTGATATAAATGTAAATGTAACAGACCCCGAAATTGCTGAAAAAGTAGCCACAAAACTAACGCAAATAACTGGCTACAAAGCCGAAGGTTGGAAACAAGCCAACAAAACCATAATGGCAACCAACAAAATGCGAAAAATGATTATCACTTTCGTTTCGCTAACTATTTTATTAGTGGCGGGTTTCGGAATTTATAATATTTTGAATATGACGGTTTCTCAAAAAATAAATGATATTGCCATACTAAAAGCAATGGGTTTTAAAGGTAAAGATGTGATTAGAATTTTTGTAACACAAGCTATTTCAATAGGAATAATGGGTGTAATTGGCGGTGTAATAATGGCAACTATTTTAATCACAATTCTAAAAAGAGTGTATCTTGGTGGAGACATAGGTTATTTTCCGATAGATTATGAACCTCAAAAATTTGTACAAGGAATAGTTATTGGTTTAATAATAACCTTTTTTGCAGGTTATATTCCAGCCAAAAAAGCAGCAAATGTTGACCCTGTTGATATTTTAAGAAAATAAAAATGAACACAATATTAAAAACAGAAAATATAGATAAATTTTTCCACGATCCAACTGAATTTCAAGTGTTGAAAAACATACATTTTGAAGTGCAAAAAGGTGAATTTTTATCAATGATAGGAAAATCTGGTAGTGGGAAATCTACTTTATTGTATATTCTTTCTACGATGGATACTGATTATAATGGTAATTTATATATTGATAATCAATTGACCACAGGTTTAACAAAAGACCAATTAGCTGAATTACGAAATGAAAAAATCGGTTTTGTTTTTCAGTTTCATTATTTATTGGCCGAATTTTCGTGTTTGCGAAATGTGATGATTCCAGCATTAAAATTAGGTAAATTATCTGAAAAGGAAATAGAAGAACGTGCCTATAACAAATTAGAAATTCTTGGATTGCAAGATCAAGCCCTAAAACCTGCAAGTAAACTTTCTGGTGGACAACAACAGCGTGTTGCTATTGCAAGAGCATTAATAAACGATCCTTTAATTATTATGGGAGACGAACCAACAGGAAATCTCGACAGTAAAAACACCAATATTGTATTTGATATTTTTCAAGAATTGACTCATAATTATGGACAAACCATTATTGCTGTTACTCACGATGAGGATTTTGCTCACAAAAGTGATAGAATTATTGAAATGAAAGACGGCGAGATTTTAAAATAAAAGTCTAATAGATATGACTACTGTAATCATGAATTAGCTTTATCAAATTGAATGTAAAATTACTCTTTGGACATTATTGGGTCTTTAAGAAAAATAAAACTTAGTTATTATGCGCTTATACAATTTATTAATCACAATGCTGACCCTTTCTTCATTTTCTGTATATACACAGGAAAGCTATCAACAACAGCCAATAGCTAATGATCAATGTAATCCTGTTAATCTAAAAAAGCATATTTTATATTTAGCTTCAGATGATTTGAAAGGAAGGTTAACTGGTTCAAAGGAAGAAACAGAAGCTGCGAAGTATTTGATTTCTGAATTTGAAAAATTAGGATTAAAACCCTATGATACCAATTTCATTCAAAGTTTTAATTACACCGTTCGTTTAAATCCTCATGATACTATTTCTATGGGAATACCAAATACGGGAAATAATGTCATCGGGTATTTAGATAATGGGGCCAAAAGAACATTAATTATTGGGGCACATTATGACCATTTGGGTTTAAACGAGCATCATCATTCAACTAAAATGAATTCTGAAGGAGAGATTCATAACGGTGCAGATGATAACGCTTCTGGTGTTTCGGGAGTTTTAGAATTAGCCAGGATGTTTTCTCAAAATAAAATCAAAGAAAAAGCAAACTATATATTTGCCTTATTCTCTGGTGAAGAGGATGGATTGATAGGGTCAAAACAGATGGCTTCCAATCTTAAAGTGTTATATCCAAATGTGGAAGCAATGATTAATTTGGATATGATAGGAAGGTTAAATGATGAAAAATCAATGGTTGTTGGTGGAACAGGGACATGTCCTTCTTTCCCTGAAATTATTGAGAGTGGTAAACCTTCTGGATTTACTATAACGCAGGAAATCTCGGGTATTGGACCATCGGATCACACATCGTTTTATTTAAAAGATATTCCGGTATTATTTTTCTTTACTGGCACGCATTCGGATTATCATAAACCTAGTGATGACGAGGATAAAATTAATTATAGCGGCGTAGAAAATATTGTAAACTATGTATTTAGAACTGCTTATTCCATTAGTGAATTAGACATAATTGTGTTTGCCAAAACCAAAATTAATGCCAAAAAAAATGTACCTAAATACAAAGTAACTTTAGGGATTATGCCTGATTATTCAGAGCACGGAGACGGACTTCATGTTGATGGAGTAATCGAAAATCGACCTGCACAACTAGCTGGAATTAAGATAGGCGATATTATCACAAAAATAGATGAATGCATTATAAAAGAAGTATACACTTATATGGAATGTCTTGCGAAAATAAACTCTGGAGACGAAAAAGCGCTGACAGTTATTAGAGATGGGCAAGTACTAATTGTGAAAGTAAAGTTCTAAAAAAAAAAAACAGATAGGACACTTTTCATTCCTATCTGTTTTCAAATTTAAGGTTAATTTAGAATTTTTACAATAAAGTAGTAGGGCAAATGTAATCGGATTTTAAAAGAGAAGTATTTTTAATTTCTGCAAAACCTCCAATCACATCAACAAAGTTATCCCAACCACGTTGTTTTAATATAGATGCCGCAATCATACTACGATAACCACCAGCGCAATGCAAAATAAATTTTTTGTCTTTTGGAAATTCAGCTAAATGACTATTAATTTCATTTAAAGGAACGTTAATAGCTCCAATTAAATGTTCTGATAAGAATTCGCTTTTTTTCCTAACATCAAATAGTAGTGTTTCATCGAAATTGATTGTTTTTTCAAGTTCCTCGGCAATAATTCTGTTAACGGTATCCATTTCAAATCCTTCATTTTTCCAAGATGCAAATCCTCCATTCAGATATCCGATGGTATTGTCATATCCAATTCTTGAAAGTCGTATCATACTTTCTTCTTCTTTTCCGACTTCGGTAACTAAAAGTATTTCTTGTTTAATATCAGTTATCATTTCGCCAACCCACATTGCAAAACTGCCATCTAAACCAATATTAATGCTGTTTGGAATAAATCCTTTTGCAAATTCAGAGGCATCACGAGTATCGAGAATTAAAGCTCTAGTTTCGTTAGCAGCAACTTCAAATTCTGTTGTATTTAGTGGTGTTTTTGCTTTCTTCATTACTGCATCTAAACTTTCATATCCTTTAATATTCATTAAAACATTAGCAGGAAAATAAGCTGGCGGATTCGTTAAGCCCGTTAATACGGATGTTACAAACTCATCTTCTGTCATTGGTTGCAAAGCATAGTTAGTACGCTTTTGATTACCCAAAGTATCTGTGGTTTCTTTGCTCATCATTTTGCCACAAGCAGAACCGGCACCGTGATTTGGATATACAATTAAATCATCCGATAAAGGCATTATTTTTTCTCTTAAAGAATGGTATAAATGCCGTGCTAATTTATCTTGGGTTAAGTCGGCAACAACGTGTTGTGCTAAATCTGGACGCCCAACATCGCCAATAAATAGAGTATCTCCTGTAATAATTCCGTTTTCTTTTCCGTTTTCGTCAATAAGCATAAAAGTGGTGCTTTCCATAGTATGCCCAGGAGTATGAATGACTTTTACTTTATAGTTTCCAATTTCAAATAGTTGACCATCGGTTGCTGAAATAATTTCATAAGCTGGTTTAGCTGTTGGACCATAAACAATTTTAGCATTGGTCTTACTCGCTAAATCTAAATGACCAGAAACAAAATCGGCGTGAAAATGTGTAAGAAATACATATTTTATTTTTGCATTATCCTTAAACGCTCTATCGATATAAGGTTGCACTTCACGTAGTGGGTCAAAAATTGCAGCTTCTCCATTGTTTTCAATATAATAAGCTGCGTGAGCAATACATCCTGTGTAAATTTGTTCGATTTTCATAAGTAAGATTTTTAAAATTATAACTTTTTTAATGTTTTGAATAACAAAATTATGTACAACAAATTGTATTGAATATGACAATTATCATTAGAAAATAACTTTTTTATCAGTAAATACAGTATGTGACAAATGTCACAGAGTATATTAGATGAGTATATTTTATTTATAAAACATAAAAAAACCATCCTAGTTAAAGAATGGTTTTGAATAATTTTGAATAGTATGTTAAATTGATTTTTTAGCTAAATACCAATCTACCATTTCTAAATCACTTTTCTTTCTTTCGGCTAATGCTTCAATTGTTTTTGGAGCTGGAACAATTACTTTATCTCCAGGTTGCCAATCTAGTGGCATTGCACATTTATGTTCGTCTGAAGTTTGAAGTGCTAATACAGTTCTTTTAATCTCTGCCATATTTCTACCTACATTCAACGGATAGTACATTATCAGTCTTACTTTTCCTTCTGGATCCATTATAAAAACGGCTCTTACTGCTGCTGTTTCGCTTTCTCCTGGTTGTAGCATTCCATATAATTTTGAAACTTCCATAGTAATGTCGGCAACTATCGGAAATTCAAATAATACCCCAGTTTTTTCTTGAACTGCATTTACCCACGCAATGTGAGAATGAATACTGTCGATACTCAATCCCATTAATTTTGTGTTGTGATTTGCAAAGAACTCTTTTTCAAGTGCAAAACCACTCATTTCGGTTGTGCATACCGGTGTAAAATCGGCAGGATGTGAAAAGAATACTACCCAACTTCCTTTATTGTATTCTGAAAATTTTAGTTTTCCAGTTGTAGTTCCAGCTTCAAAGTCTGGAGCCATATCGCCAATTCTTGGCATTAAAATTACTTTTTCTTCCATTGTTATATTATTTGATTATTATTTTACTGATACAAATTTAGCTTAGATAAAAGTTCTCTTTTGTGATATTTATCACATTACATAGAAAAAAAATATCACATTTTAAATATTAATAGTTTTTAACTATAAATGTATTTGAAAAATTTATTTTTTAAAAAAACCTCTTTCTGTGATAAAAGTTACAATGATTACAATTGTTTATAAATAAGTTTGAGAACTTAAAATAAAAGACTGTGAAAAAAATTATGTTCATAAGTGTGTTGGTGTTACTACTTTTTTCTTGTAATAAGAAAAAAGAAAACTATGTACCAACTACTATCGAAGAGGAAAATGTGGTTTCTGAAAATCTTGAAGGTAAAAAGTTAATGGAAACCAATTGTTACACTTGTCATAGTCCAGCGGCACCACAAGACGAAGGTAGAATTGCTCCGCCAATGGTTGCAATAAAAGCGCATTATATAACCAATGAAACTACTAAAGAGGAGTTTATAAAACATTTTAAATCATTTGTAGAAAACCCAACCAAAGATAATGCTCAAATGTATGGTGCTGTAAAACGTTTTGGAGTGATGCCAAAACAACAATTTCCAGAAGAAACTATAACAAAAATAGCGGATTATATATATGATTATCAAATAGAAGAACCAAGTTGGTTTGCAAAACATTGGGAAAGTGAAGGAAACGGTAAATGGCAACAATCTGGCAAAGGTGCAATTGTTGAGAATAAAGTAAAAAATATTGAAGAAATAGGTATGAATTATGCCTTGTCGACCAAAAAAATATTGGGTAAAAATCTAATGAGTGCCATACAAAAAAAAGGAACTCTTAACGCTTTAGAGTTTTGTAATATAAAAGCAATGCCGCTTACCGATAGTATGGCGACAAAATATAATGCAACTATAAAACGTGTATCTGACAAAAATAGAAATCCTAAAAATAAAGCCAATGCTGAAGAACTTCACTATATAGAACAATTCAAAGCTGATTTGGTTGCCAACAAAGAACCAAAACCAGTTGTAATTGAAAAAGGAAATAAAGTACAGTTTTATTACCCAATTCCTACCAATACAATGTGTTTGCAATGCCACGGTACAACTGAAAATTTAAAACCCGAAGTTCGTGCAAAAACTTTAAAATTGTATCCTAAAGATTTAGCCATAGGATATTCAGAAAATCAAGTTAGAGGTATGTGGAGTATAACTTTTAATAAAAAATAGATGTTTCACTTATAACAAAAAAAACAAATGAAAATTATACCAACCGAATATCAAATTACAAGTCCACTTATTCAAGATACCTATCTTGTTGATGGAGAGTTAAAAAAATGGACAGGCGAAACATCAAATGTATATTCAACCATATCATCAACAACCGATTATGCACCAACATTACTTGGTACTATTCCATTTATGACCGAAGTGCAAGCTATGGAAGCAGTTGATGCTGCCGATAAATCCTATGCGAACGGACAAGGTATTTGGCCTACAATGAAAGTTTCTGACAGAATTAAATGTATGGAAGATTTTGTTTATCAAATGAAACATACACGAGACGAGGTTGTAAAACTTTTGATGTGGGAAATAGGTAAATCACTACCTGATAGTGAAAAAGAATTTGATAGAACTGTTGAATATATTTATGATACTATTGCAAGTTATAAAGAATTAAATAGCCGTGCAGCAAAGTTTTCTAAAGTGCAAGGAATAAACGCTATGATTAGACGGAGTTCGCTAGGAGTTGTTTTATGTCTTGGTCCTTATAATTATCCGCTAAATGAAACTTTTACTTTGCTAGTTCCTGCATTAATTATGGGAAATCCTGTAATATTTAAACCTGCAAAACACGGTGTTCTATGTCTTTCTCCATTACTAGAAGCTTTCCAGAGCAGTTTCCCAAAAGGAGTAATCAATATTTTATATGGTCGTGGTCGTGAAGTTGCTTCGCCAATAATGAAATCCGGAAGGGTTTCAGTATTGGCATTAATAGGAAATAGTAAATCAGCAACTGCCTTACAAGATTTGCATCCTAACAAAAATAAATTACGACTTATATTAGGGTTAGAAGCCAAAAATCCAGCTATAATATTACCTGACGCTAATTTAGATTTGGTACTTTCTGAATGTGTTGCTGGTTCATTATCATTTAATGGACAACGTTGTACTGCTTTGAAAATTTTATATGTTCACGAAGATATAGTTGAAAAATTCAATGAAAAATTTACCCAAAAAGTAGATAAGTTACTGTTTGGAAATCCTTGGGAAACAGGAGTTTTTTTAACACCCTTGCCCGAAAAAGATAAACCAGCTTACATACAAGAATTAATTGACGATGCTATAAGCAAAGGTGCAACAGTAATCAATAAAAAAGGTGGCGAAACAATAGATAATTTTATATTTCCTGCTGTAATTTATCCAGTAAATAAAGAGATGCGAGTGTATCAAGAAGAGCAATTTGGACCTATTGTACCTATAATTACTTTCAAAGATATTCAAGAACCTTTAGATGATATGGCGGCATCTGATTATGGACAGCAGGTGAGTTTATTCGGAAAAGACATAAAAACAATTGCTCCATTAATCGATACATTGGTCAATTTAGTTTGTCGTGTTAACTTAAATAGTTCTTGCCAACGTGGTCCAGATGTTTTTCCGTTTACGGGTCGAAAAAACTCGGCTGTTGGAACATTGAGTATTCACGATGCTTTACGAGCTTTTTCAATACGAACTTTTGTTGCATCGAAAGACAATGATTATAACAATGAAATTTTGCAAGAATTGCTTAACAGCAAACAGTCAAATTTTATCAATACCGACTATATTTTGTAAATATTATTTAAATGAAAAAAAATATCCTTTTAGCTCTAAGTTTGATAATTTTAAGTAGTTGTCATAAAGAAAATGAAGTAATTAATAGTAGCGAAAAACCAATAGATAAACTACTTAGTGGTAATTTGCGTTTCACCGATGGAAAAGCATTAAATATTCATCATAATTTAGAAGCTGTTACTAAAACCAGAAAAAAGCAAAATCCATTTGCGGTGGTTTTAACTTGTTCTGATAGTCGTGTTGATCCTGATATAATTTTTGACCAGGGAATTGGCGATTTATTTATTGTAAAAAATGCAGGAAATTTAATTTCTGATATTGATTATGGAACTATTGAATATGCAGTTGAACATTTAAACGTAAAATTAATAGTTGTTCTTGGTCATACCGATTGTGGTGCCGTTAAAGCATTTGTAAGTGATGATAATAAACATTACAAAGAACATAAGTCGCATATTGATGATATTATATCTCAAATTGACAATGAAAATGAAATTAAAAAATTAGATGTGAAATCTAAAGATTATTTAATTAATTGCATAAAAGCTAATGCATTACATTCAGTTAAACAATTGACAGAAGATAAACTAATTAAGGAAAATAAAGTTAAAATAGTTTCTCTTTTGTATAATGTAGCAAACGGAAAAGTCACTCATTTATGAAAATTCATCTCAAAGACCTTATATTGGTCAGTATTCAGTTTGTATTGTTTGGTTTTTATACAATAGATTTTGATTGGTCTTTGGGGTTTTCTTATTTTTTTAAAACAATAGGTTTATCCTTTTCAATTATAGGATTTTTAATAGCATTACTTGCCGTTTTACAACTCAACAAAAATATTTCTCCTTTTCCAACTCCAAAAGAAAATGCTGTTTTATTAGAAAATGGACTTTTCAAATATGTTCGTCATCCCATTTACACAGGAATAATTTTTATGTTGATGGGATATAGTGTTTATCAAAATTCTATTTATAAATTGTGTATTACTGGGCTGTTGATGTTGCTTTTTTATATTAAAACTGACTATGAAGAAAATCAATTAATAAAGAAATTCCCTGAATACATTTTTTATAAACGTAAAACAGGGAAATTTTTTGTTAGATTTTTTTAGCATTAATAACTCGTATCGTCCAATTTCACCTTTCCATTAAAAGTGCTATACAAAAAGTAAAAATATCCTGCTAATAGTGGCGTTCCTATAACTACAATAGTGAGCATTATTCCCAATGATTTTTGAGAAGATGCAGCGTTGTATATCGTTACATTATATTTTGGATCTATTGTTGAAATTAGTAATGTTGGATAAAGTTGAATTGCTACCAGCATTAATAAAAACATCATTGTAATTGATGAAAATACTAAAGCCAGCATATATCGTTTTTTAGAAACCAATCTCGGTACATTTGCCACTGCAAAAAAAGACAAAATTGGTACAATAAAATAAATAGGATTGGCTCTAAAATTTTCGGTTACTTTTGGTATAAAAACTAATGTGTAAAGTGTCATTATTCCGAAAGTTATGATAAAAAATATCATTCCTCTTCGCAATAAAAAAGTTAATCTTGCGTGTAATCTACCTTCCGTTTTTAATAAAAGATAAATGGCACCTTGTGTCATAAATAATGCTAAAGTTGTAAAACCAGTCATTATTGCATACGGATTTAAAAAAGAGAAAAATACACCACCTTTATAACTATGATTTTCGCCTAATGGGAAACCCTGCAAAATGTTTCCGAGAACAACGCCTAATAAAAAAGCAATCATAATACTAGAAACGCTATACACAATATCCCAAGTTTTTCGCCACCACAACATTTCTTCAGCACTTCTAAATTTTATTGCAGCAGCTCGAAGTACGTTGAACATTAAAAACAGCATAAACGGAACATACATTGCTGACAACATTGTAGCATACATTACTGGGAAACCCGCAAACAATGCGCCACCACCAATAACTAACCAAACTTGATTGGCATCCCAAACAGGAGCGATGGCATTAATAGCGATTCTGCGGCTTAAATCTTTTTGAAAAAATAAATGCCAAGCACCAGCACCAAAATCAAATCCCTCCAAAATGGCATAACCAGAAAATAAAAGACCTATAACCAAATACCATAAGGTTGGATAGTCAATTCCTAAAAAATATTCCATAATTAATGATTTTAAGTTTTTTAGAACGATTGAAAATTTACTGGTTCGTTGATTTCATCATAAGGTCCGTGTTTTATTTTTTTATTGACCATATAAATAAACAGAACCAATAAAAGTGCATAAACAACTGTGAACATTATTAATGAAAATACAATTTGATTGGCTGAAACTTCTTGGGAAAAAGCATCACTTGTTCGCAAATGTCCATAAACTACCCAAGGTTGTCTTCCCATTTCGGCAGCAAACCAGCCCACTTGATTGGCTATTTGAGGTAAAAAAACAGAAAATGAAAATATCCATAAAAGCCATTTTGTATTAAATAGTTTTTTGCGCCACCACATATAACAAGCAAATAATGTTAATCCGATTAAAGTCATTCCGATAGCAATCATTATATGATAAAACTGAAAAACGGCGTTGATTTGGCTTGGTCTATCTTCTTTAGGGAAACTATTTAATCCAACAATTGGTGCTTTAAAATCTTGATGTACCAAAAAAGACAAACCACCAGGAATTTTTAATCCAGTAACTTCTTGTTTCTCTTTATCAACATATCCAAATAGGTATAGATCTGCT
>NZ_JAQWTM010000202.1 GCF_029242675.1 Flavobacterium sp. | reverse complement strand
TAAGTCGATGTAAGCTCTTTAAAAATACTGCAAAAATAAAAAAAGCTTGTAACAGAATTATTAATTAATCCGTTACAAGCTTTCTTTTTAATCCCTAAAAAAGCATCTTGTCTAAATTAGGCCTAGTTTTTCAGTGCCCTCGTTTTTGAACCGTATCCTTTTTTTATATGTTATGCTTTTATTTTACAATCATGAACTCGGAACGCCTGTTTAGAGCGTGTTCTTCTTCGGTACACTTCTCACCGCAATTCACTTTAGGCTCCGTTTCACCAAAACCTTTACCAGTTACTCTTTCGGCGGAAATCCCTTTTGAAATAAAGTAAGCGATAGTGGAGTCAACTCGATGATCAGACAATCTCATATTGTAATCATCTTGTCCTCTAAAATCAGTATGCGATTTAACGAATATCTTAAGGTCATTATTTTGCCCCATGATGTATACCAACTTATCCAGCTCTTCAGCTCCTTGTGTGGTTATATTACTCTTATTGTTTTCAAAATAAATTGGATTTAAAACAATTTCCGTCTCCGTAACGACCACGTCAATTGGATCTACTGCTGCGTCAAGTGCAATTATACCGGCTTGTAATTCGTCAAGGCTGAATTCCTTAGTAATATATCCATCCTTATACACAGCCACAATATATTTTTTAGTACATTCTCCTTTGTACAAGTATTTACCTTCGGAATCAGAAAACTGAGTTTCTAACACATTTTTATTGGTGTCCATCACAACAATTTTGGCTCCAGCAATTAAATCTAATGTTTTGGCATTTTTAACAATAGTCAACACTTGCGCTTGACAAATTGCTGTCGTAGAATAAATAGCATCCTTTCCTAACCTATTACTAGAAATATAACCTGCTTTATTTTCGTTATCAATTGAAAACGAAAAATCATCCTTGTTCGAATTTATAGGAGATCCTAAATTAATAGCTTTAGATGGCCCATCAAGTTTAATAGCGTAAACATCTAAACCACCTAAGCCCAATAGCCTATTTGAGGAAAAATACAATGTATTATCATCTGCAATAAAAGGGAAATTCTCATCAGCTTCTGTATTCACTTCTGGACCCATATTTTCAGGAGTTCCATAACTACCATCAGCATTAACAGTCACTTTCCAAATATCGGTTCCACCTATGGAACCCGGCATATTGGAAGCAAAGTACAAGATTTTCCCTGTGGAATCAATAGAAGGATTACCTGTCGAATAGCTTTTGTCATTAAATGGCAGTGGAGTTATAGCGGTCCAAACGTTATTATCCTTAACTGCTTTATATAAAGAAACTTGCCCAAACTTCAACTTCTTAACTTTGTCTTTCTCAAAAAGTTTATCTTTAAAACTTTCGCTTGAGAAATAAATGGTTTTTCCATCCTTAGTCATTGTTAAAGGCCCTTCATGATACACTGAATTCAATTCGGAAATACCCGTTGGAACTCCATACGTATTGTCTTGCTTGTTAAATTCTGATTGATATAAGTCTAAAAAAGGTTCTTCATTCCAACCATAAATTTTAGTTCCTTCCTTTTTTGCTGCTGCAAAATAAAGTGTTTTACCGTACAACACAGCTCCAAAATTAGAATGCTCAGCATTAAGATTGATTTTATTGACTTCAAAAAGTGGTTCCTTATTCTTGAGTATATTCAAGTAATCAGGATTACTTTTAAAAGCCAAAGCTCTCTTATCGTTTGGAAATTGATTAGCAAATGACTTCATTTGGGTGTTCGCTTCGTCATACTTCCCGTTGTATTTTAAAACTTGAATGTAGTTATAAAGCGTTGCTGCATTTTTAGATGATTTCACCGTCAAAGCATACCATTTTTCCGCTTCGGTAGTTTTTTCGATCTTAAAATAAGATTCAGCTAGTTGCTTATAAACATACTCACTTTTATTTCCTTTCTCAACCAAAGCCATATAGGCTTTCGCTGCACTTCCATATTCATACCTATCAAACAGTTGGTCGGCTTCTTTGGTCTCCTTCGTTTGTGCAGTACTGACAACACTAAAAAGAACAAAAAGTAGTATTTGGCTATATATCTTCATTACGATTATAATTAAATTTTAGAAAAATCTAGGAGAACGTGAAACTTTTTTAGGCGTAAACAAATCATACAATAGTATAAATTCGTGTGAGGACGGTGCGCTAACTCTTAAATCAGAAATAGTGCGATCATAGGCATACCCTATGCGTAACTCAGGAGTGACTAAAAAATTAACCATACCTCCAAAACTATCTTGTAATCTATAGGTTGCTCCTATTTCTATTTGCTCTTTGTATAGAAAATTTGCAGACAAATCTAGCGAAGGTCTTATATTCAATGCCGACTTAAGCATAAAAGAAGGTTTGAATTTAACATCATAATCAAGATCAAAAACATAACCTCCCGTTAAAAAATAATGACTCACATCAGACCCATACTCTCTTCTGTTATAATCCAAATGAGCTGATTTTAACATATTAGGAAGAGATAAAGCAACATAATATTTATCCGTGTAATAAAATGCTCCGGTACCAATATTTAGATTAACATCACTGATATCTTGCCCAAATATTCCCTCGTTTGGATCTGGTAAACTTGATTGAATTGATCTTAATCCTACTTTATGGAATGTAGCTCCCGCTTTTATACCCAACGCTAAAGTTCGGTTTTCTCCCAATTGTAAAGAATACGAAAAATCACCGTATACATTTTGCTCAGAGATCGGTCCAATTTTATCCGACAAAAAAGACAATCCTATACCAACGTTATTACCCACTGCTCCATGACCTGAAAAAGAGAAAGAACTTGGTGCTCCCTCAATATTAGCCCATTGTTTTCGATACAGCATCCCCAAAGAGATATTTTCTTTAGAACCTGCGTAAGCGGGATTTACAATATTCATGTTATACATATATTGCGTATATTGTGGATCCTGTTGTGCCTTCATATCTGCAAATGTTAGCAGCACTAAAAGAGTAGTCAAAAATATTTTATTCATATTTACTTAATTTTGGATTTATTGGCAGTTTAAAAAGCATGAACCAATAAATTATATTGTTTTACTATTTCTCTCTGATTAAATAAATCCAACCTGTCTTAGTTTGACCATTGTTGAATTGAATCACATAGTAATATGTTGCACTAGGTAACTCCTCGCCTTTATTAGTTTGGCCTTTCCACTGATTCTTATAATTAGGCATGGAATATACTTTAAGTCCATATCTATTAAAGATTTCTAAGTTGCGGACATCCATTAATGAAAGGTCTAAAAATTCATTTGAACCATTTCCGTCCGGCGAGATTCCTTTTTGAATATTACAGTAAATCCCATTAATAAGTACCGATTTTGTAGTCTCACAACCAGTTCCAACAGACTTAATAGTCAAAGTATAAGTAAGAGGAAAAATAGTTTGGCTAGTTTTAGATGCAATTACTCTAGACACATTCAATTCACTAGCATTAGTACCTACTTGCTGTCCATTTTCATCTTTCCAAATATATTCAACTGTGGCTGCATCATATGAATTTGCAACTGATTTTGCCGTAAGAATGTAGTCATCCGAAACACATTCTCCAGCAACATCAAACTGAATAGTAGCTGGAACAGCATTAATTCGTTGTGCAGAAACGGCATTCACTGGGCATGCTGTATTATTTAAAAAGCGAACGCTAATCGTGTAGTTACCAGGAGCCACATTTTGGAAAACATTACTTTGCTGAAATCCATTTCCAATACTATATTCAGTATTAGCTTGTGGAGTAACAGTTATCCTACCCGAAGGAACAGAACAAGTTGGTTGCACTGCAGAAAGTACTGTGGGTACAGCTGGAATAGCTGAAATAGTTAGAACAACTCTAGTTCGGGCCGCACTTGTACAATTCCCCACTGAAGATTCTGCATAATAAGTAGCACTTCCTACACCTACTTGAGTTGGGCTTGCTACAATTGATCCGCCTGTTAAAGCTGTATACCAAGTTATGGTATTTCCTGAGGCTGTTGCCGTCAATGTTTGATTGCTATTCCCATTAGAACAAACAGTTTGATCTGCTGCTGTAGGATTTGGTACAACACCTACTATAGTTAAAGTTACGGCAGTTCTTGAAAAACTGGTACAAAGTCCATTTGAAGCTTCAGCATAATAAGTTACAGTCCCAACACCAACTTGATTTGGATTAGAAACAAGCGTACCGCTTATAGCAGCAGTATACCAAGTAACAGAAGAGCCAGATGCTGTTGCTGTTAGTGTTTGTGTCGTGCTGCCATTAGTACAAACCGTTTGATTCCCTACACTGATTGGATTTGCTGGTCTCGCGTTAATAGTTAAGACCACTGCTGTTCTTGAATTACTAAAACAACCTGTAGCATCATTAACTG
>NZ_JAQWTM010000167.1 GCF_029242675.1 Flavobacterium sp. | reverse complement strand
TTTGATCTTTTTGAAAAATTCTTTATCTGAATTTTCAAATGCTTCCTTAAAAACACTCCATGAATCTTTACCGGTAATATTTCTATTAATAGTAGTTATTACTGATTTTATACTTCTGTTTTCGTCAACAGCAGTCTTTTTTAAATCTGCTTTGATAAATTCTAATAGTTCATTTTTACTAATTAAGCTCATTGTGGAAGCAGCGAGTTCTTTATTTATTGCATTTACATTCTCAGATAATTGCTCGTTTTTTAATCGCATTACTTGCTGGTTATTCTCCAATTCCTTTATCTCCAATAACAAATTATTCTCCTCTATCAATTTTTCTTTTTGTCGTTCGTAGTAGCGATTGTAATAACCATGAGCAAAACGAATACCTACTATGGCCAAAATAAAATAAATAACAAGGGCTAAGTGCGTAGCATACCATGGCTTTAAAATGGTAAAAGAGTAGTCTGCACTACTATCTAAATTTGAATTTGCATATTTAGCCTTTACTTTAAACACATAATCACCTGGAGGTAAATTCTTAAAGCTTACAACTGCTTTTGTATTCCATTCACTCCATTGATTTTGAAAGCCTTCTAAGATATACTTGTACTCCACATTTATATACTTATTGTATTCCGGTACCGTATAATAAATATTTATATTGTTAACGCTATGATGAAAATTACCTTCCTTATCAATATCATTTGTTTGGCTCTCTTGATCCAATGCATTAGAAACTACCGCTGATATTAAAACCTTATATTTTTTAAAAATTAAGTCATTAATATCCATGGCATAATATCCATCTGTAGTACCAAATAGATATGTAAATGCTGATAACTGAGTAATATTCTCATACCCTAACATAGAATTAGTAAGAGAAACAGGAATGGGGATGCTATTCTTTTTTAATTGGGAGCTAAATTTACTGGCGGTGTAATAATTAATATAGTTTTTCGAAAACAACCATATTTTATTAGAATCATCCACAATCATTTTCCCCGAGGTATAATCATCTTTTTCAAAAACCGAGCTTAATAATTTATCTTTTTGAAATTCTTTTGTCTTATCGTTTAATTTGTACACACCACCTTTGTATGCATAAAAAATAGAATTATTAAATTTTACTAAACTGGCATTTTTTCCTTTTATAGGACTTTCATATACTGTGTAGTGCAGGCGTTCCTTTAAAGTTTTATCAGCGATTATCCTAAAAACTCCTTTGTATTCATGGCTAACATAAATTTCGAAATCATCCGTTATTTCAAAGTATTTACAGGAATAATCAAATCCCTTTAGTTTATTTCGAAAATACCATTTATTGGAACGCTTTTCTAGAACATATAGTCCATAATAATTTCCTTGTAATAGTAAATCAGTATTACCGGGAACTGTTGTGAATTTCCATGTACCCGAATTTGCAAATATATTAGTAGCGTTACCATCTTTAACAGTAAAAGTTCCTCTATCGTGTCCACAAAAAAGTGTCCCATCGTGTTCAAAAATAGACCATACTTGTCCCTTTGTCCCTTTGATAAATTTAAACTGATCCTTACTTTTATACTTCTTATAAAACAAACCTTGATTTGTTCCAACATATAAATTACCTTCGAATAATTTAGAGGTATAAATAGTTCCTAAATCACCTGAATTATCAACAAAACTCTGGATTGGTGATTGCATATTTATACAGTTGATTCCATTATCAAGTCCCACCCATACATTTTTATCTACATCTTCGTATAAGGATAGTGCGGTGTTGTTACTCAAACCATTGCGTTGTGTGATATGATAATTAACTTTTCCGTTCTTATCTAGCACATAAATACCATTCGAAACCGTACCTAAAACATAACCATCATCAGCTATGGACTCACAACTATAAACACTTCCATCTTGGAAATACGAATCAATTTCAGTATTGAATTTTGAAACTTTTCCTGCATCTAATTCATAAAATCCCTGCATTTGTGTGGCGATTAACACTCGTTCTCCTTTCAAAAAAACATTTACAATGTGATTGTTTTTAACTGCAACGTGGTTCGAAACTAGTTTACTTTTACCACCCTCAATTTCAAACAAACCTGATTTACTTACCTGATAAAAAACAGCATTAACGGTGCTATAAGCCTTTATTATTGGTTTTTGTGGTGCTATAATGGTAAAACTTCCTTTTTTAGGATTGTAAATATAAATTCTATTTAATGATTGAAAAACAATTTGATCTTCATAGGTTAAAATATTCCAAATTTGTTCATCGTCTAAAAGTTTGGATTTAATGGCTTTACTAATAGAAAAGTACTGTAATAATCCGTTCTTTTGGCGCAGCCAATATCCAAATTCCATATAACTTCCGGTATAAATACGATCACCGATTGCTTTCACGGAGCGAATAATGGTTTCGTTTGGCGAAGGATATAATTTCCATGAAGAGCCGTTAAACTCTAATAAACCGTCATTATTTGCAAAATAGATAAACTGGTTACTGTCTTGGGCAATCATCCAATTTTGATTTCCTGCTCCATATATACTAGGCGCATAGTTGACTATTGGAGGCAAATCCTGACCGAAACCAGCTGTAAAAAAAGTTAAAAAAAATAATAAGTATTTGGCTTTCAAAATTGAGCTTTTAAAAATTGTGATTGTAACAAATTTAAACTTAAAATTTGGTGTGCAAAAATAATAGACCATAATCCTTTCCCTTTAAACCATCAAAATTATATTGCTAATGCTTGCATTATTAACCAATTTTATGATTTGTTCACGATCTGTTCTCAGTTGAAAATTGATTACTTTTGTAGAAATTCATTATTTTCTATGCAAATTGACCTTTCTAAAATAGATCAAAAGAAAAATATAATCATAAAAGGGGCTCAGGTACACAACTTAAAAAATGTAGATGTAGTCATTCCTAGAAATAAACTTGTAGTTATTACTGGACTTTCGGGCTCAGGTAAATCGAGTTTGGCTTTTGATACGCTTTACGCAGAAGGGCAGCGTCGCTATGTTGAAAGCCTTTCCTCCTACGCACGACAATTTCTTGGTCGGTTAGATAAACCTAAAGTCGAATATATTAAAGGAATTGCTCCAGCAATCGCTATAGAGCAAAAGGTAAACACAACCAATGCGAGATCAACTGTAGGTACATCTACAGAAATCTACGATTACATGAAACTCCTTTTTGCCCGCGTTGGAAGAACCTTTTCGCCTGTGTCCGGAAAAGAGGTTAAAAAAAACACAGTCACAGATGTGGTTAGCGATGTTCAAAAGCTACCATTGGAAAGTAAGTGGTTGCTATTAGCTCCTATTCATTTAGAAAAGGGTCGGAAATTCGAAGACAAGCTAAAGGTATTATTACAGCAAGGTTTTTCAAGAATTTTAGTTGGTGAGCAAATGATTCGCTTGGATGAAATAGACCAACATAAACTAGACCCAAAAAAAACAACCTTAATTATCGATCGTATAGTTGTAAAAGACGAGGAAGAATTTTATAACCGATTAGCTGATGCCGTTCAAACAGCTTTTTACGAAGGAAAAGGCATTTGTTACTTACAAGAACTAAATACAGCAAAACGATTTGAATATTCGAATAACTTCGAATTAGACGGTATCTCTTTCTTAGAACCTAATGTCCATTTATTTTCCTTTAACAACCCTTACGGCGCCTGCCCTGTTTGTGAAGGCTATGGAAATATTATAGGAATCGATGCTGAACTTGTTGTTCCCAACACGACCTTATCTATCTATGAAAATGCCATATTTCCTTGGAGAGGCGATAGTATGAGTTGGTTTCGAGACGAATTAGTAAATAATGCATACAAATTCGATTTCCCTATTCACAAACCCTTTTATCAGCTAACGGAGGAACAAAAAGATTTGTTATGGACGGGAAACAGCTATTTTCAGGGTCTAAATGACTTTTTTAAAGAGCTTGAAGAAAAAAATTATAAAATTCAAAACAGAGTTATGCTATCCCGTTACCGTGGTAAAACCAAATGCCATTCGTGTAAAGGAAAACGCTTGCGTATTGAAGCTTCATATGTAAAAATCAATTCTAAAACTGTTTCTGAATTAGTTGATTTGCCAATTAAGCATTTAGTCACCTTTTTCAAAAACGTAGAATTAGATGTTTATGAACAACAAATTGCCAAACGCTTGTTAACCGAGATTAATAATCGATTGTCTTTTTTAACCGAGGTTGGCTTAGACTACCTTACTTTAAACAGAAACTCCGCTTCGCTTTCAGGAGGAGAATCACAACGAATAAATCTAGCGACCTCTTTAGGGAGTAGTTTAGTTGGCTCCATGTATATTCTTGATGAACCCAGCATTGGTTTACATCCAAAAGATACCGAACGGTTGATCAAAGTATTGCTATCCTTACGCGATTTAGGCAATACAGTTATTGTAGTAGAACATGATGAAGACATTATGAAAGCTGCCGATATGATCATTGATATTGGCCCTGAAGCAGGAACGTTTGGCGGAAATTTAGTTGCGCAAGGAACCTATGCTGAGATATTAAAATGCGACTCCTTAACGGCTAAATACTTGAGCGGAGCTGAAAAAATAGAAGTTCCAAAAAAACGACGAAAGTTTAAAAACTTTGTAGAAATTAAGGGTGCTCGCGAAAATAACCTTCAAAATATCGATGTGCTTTTTCCATTGGATGTTTTAACTGTTATTACAGGAGTTTCAGGTAGTGGAAAAAGTACCCTTATTAAAAAAATACTTTTTCCTGCAATGCAGAAAAAACTAGAAAATATAGGAGAAAAAGCAGGACAATTTACCGAAATCACAGGATCGTTCTCTCAAATAAAACATATTGAATACGTAGA
>NZ_JAQWTM010000133.1 GCF_029242675.1 Flavobacterium sp. | reverse complement strand
AGCATAAAATTAATCAAAAAAAAGAGTCTCGCATTGCGAGACTCTAAATATATTATAAAGAATTTTTTCTTATCCTTTCAAAGCTTCTGCTCCACCAACGATCTCTAGGATTTCATTCGTAATAGCAGCTTGACGTGCTTTGTTGTATGTTAACTTCAATTGATTTCTCAATTCTGTTGCGTTATCTGTTGCTTTGTGCATTGCCGTCATACGCGCTCCATGCTCAGAAGCAAATGAATCACGAATTCCTTTGTACAATTGCGTTTTCAATGATTTAGGAATCAAAGTCAATACAATCTCTTCTTTTGATGGCTCAAAGATGTAGTCTCCTGCAGTAACTGGAACATCAGACTTGATTGGTGCTAATGGTAAAAACTGTTCTGTTTGAACAATTTGAGTAGCAGCATTTTTAAATTGATTATAGATCAATTCGATTTTGTCGTACTCACCAATAACAAATTTAGCAGTCAATGTGTCCGCAATTGCAGCAACATTATCGAAAGTTAGGTTGTCAAAAACACCACTTTGATTTTCGATAACTTTACTTGTCTTTGTTAAAATATCATTTCCTTTTTTACCAATAGCGAAAATATCCACTTGTTTACCAGCATAAAAAGAAACACGATTTTTAGCTTCCTTAATTACATTACTATTAAAAGCACCACACAAACCTCTGTTAGAAGTGATGGCAACAACTAATACTTTTTTTACTTCACGTTGTGTCGTAAATTCTCCACCTGCATCACCTTCAAGTGTAGCAGAAAGATTTTGTAATAATTCAGTTAACTTTTCGGCATAAGGGCGCATTGCTGTAATTGCATCTTGTGCTTTTTTCAGCTTTGCAGCAGAAACCATTTTCATTGCCGATGTAATTTGCATCGTAGATGAAACGGAAGTAATTCTATTACGGATTTCCTTTAAATTTGCCATTTTGTTTAGTCTAATGTCGTAAAGTTATAAAGTCTAAAGTCTTGGAAAAGTCGAATAACTGACTTTAGGACTCTGGACTTTATAACCTTGGACTATTTTTAGTTATATTTCGCTGAAACTTCTTTTGCTACAGTTTGGATTACATCAGTAATTTCATCTGTTAACTTACCTGCTTTTAAAGCATCTAATGTTGGTCTGTGTTTAGCATTTAAGAATTCTAAGAAATCTTTCTCAAATTCTTTTACTTTGTTCACAGGAACATTTTTCAACAAGTTTTTAGAACCTGCGTAGATAATAGCTACTTGGTCTTCAACAGTATAAGGATCATTTAAACCTTGTTTCAAGATCTCAACGTTTCTTTTTCCTTTTTCAATTACGTTCAAAGTAACCGCATCAAGATCAGAACCAAATTTTGCAAACGCTTCCAATTCACGGAATTGTGCTTGGTCTAATTTTAAAGTACCAGATACTTTTTTCATAGATTTAATTTGAGCATTTCCTCCAACACGAGATACCGAAATACCTACGTTAATTGCTGGACGAACCCCAGAGTTAAACAAATCTCCATCTAAGAAAATTTGACCATCTGTAATCGAAATTACGTTTGTTGGGATGTATGCCGAAACGTCACCTGCTTGTGTTTCGATAATTGGTAAAGCTGTTAATGAACCACCACCTTTAACGATTCCTTTAAGAGAATCTGGTAAATCATTCATGTTTCTTGCAATTCCATCATCAGCAATCACCTTACAAGCACGCTCTAATAAACGAGAGTGTAAGTAGAAATCGTCTCCAGGGTATGCCTCACGTCCCGGTGGTCTTCTTAATAAAAGAGAAACCTCAAGGTAAGCAACCGATTGCTTAGATAAATCATCATAAAAAATTAAAGCTGGACGACCTGAATCTCTAAAGTACTCACCAATTGCAGCACCTGCGAAAGGAGCGTACACTTGCATTGGAGCTGGATCAGAAGCATTAGCAGCAACAATAATGGTGTAAGCCATTGCTCCTTTTTCTTCTAACA
>NZ_JAQWTM010000271.1 GCF_029242675.1 Flavobacterium sp. | reverse complement strand
TCTTTGGGAGGTTTTGATTTTTCTTCAAAATAGAGATGTAGGTTTTCCTCAGAATTGAGAGCAGAAACTATTTCAAAGTTATCTACTAGAAAATCGGGAAGAACAAATTTTAAAAGTTCGACAGAATCCATTTGTTATTGTGTTGCTCTGCAAATATCTATATTTTTATTAAATCTCTCCCCAGGTTTTGTTCCTGATCCGATTCGATGTCTTTCATTATTAAAATCCTGATTCATCTGAACTAGTTTCTTCTGTTTTTAAGCTGATGTTCTTGTGAATACTGATTTTTTGGCTGAGGGATAGTAGTGAAAATCCTTTTTTGAGACTTTTTTTAGCCGCAAAAAAGATTGTAACGAATAGCCCGACGGTGCTGGAACGTAGTGGAAGTAGCGGCAGGCCCAAGAAATTCAGGCAGTGGATTGAATAGGTTTGTATTGAAAACCGTTGTGGATTATTGGGATATGTTAATTTTGTTTTTTGGGGCTATTAAGCAAGGATAGTTGATAGAGGGTAGTTTACTAGGTAGGTGAGTTATAGGTGTTCAATTGAAATGGGTTCTCTGATTGGTTATGGAACGGAAGAGTAGTAGGTTTTGCGTCTACACACTTAAAATTAATTGTTACAATAGTAGTAGCAATATAGGAGTGAATTTGGCCTTTTTACCTATCAAACAGATACTTTTTATCGATTTAATATAAAGTTATGTTCAAGTGTTTTTAAAGTCTTTTATGTAATCGCAAATGACTTTTAAAATATAATCATAACTACTTTGTAACTAGTGCTAATTTGAATAAAGGCTGTTGCTTCGATTCACTTATAATTTTATATGGTTTTATAAGTCTGATTTGGTATGTATGGTTATTCTTTTGTAACAGGTAAATAAATATTAAAGGTGGCTCCTTTTCCTAATTCCCCTTTTGCAGTAATAGTTCCGTTATGGTTTTCGATAATTTTTTTTACAATCGCTAGTCCAATTCCAGTACCCTTGTATTCGCTATTTGGGTGTAATCTTTTAAATAGTTCAAATATTCGTTCGCTATATTGGGGCTCAAATCCGATTCCGTTGTCAGTATACGTAATGTGGCAATATGTAACCGAAGGTACAAGAGTACTTTCGTTTAATTCGCTTCCAATTTTATTTTCTGCGTTTATAGTGATTTTTAACGGTCTTTTGGGGCTTGAAAATTTTAATGAATTACTTATCAAATTATAAAAAAGTTGTTGAAATTGAAAAGGAATAACATTAATCTCACAAATTTTATGATTATCTATGGTGGCATTTTGTTGTTCTATTTCTTCATATAGATCACCACTTACTTGTTCTATTACCTCGTTTAAATTGGTTTTTTGATAATCTTGTTCAGAATTATGAGTTCGTGAGTAGGCAAGCAAATCATCTATAAGGGATTGCATTCGTTCCGCAGCGGCTTGCATTCTTTTAAATAAATAGTTACCGTTTTCGGATAAATTGTCTTTTTCGGTTTCGGTTAATCTCGAAGCAAAAATTTGAATTTTTCGTAGCGGCTCTTGTAAATCATGACTAGAGATGTATGCAAAGGATTGCAGCTCTTTATTCATTTTATTAAGATTCTCATTTGTTAGTTCTAGCGTTTTATTCGCTTTTTCTAATTCTAATGTTTTGTATGCTAATTCTTCGGTACGTTCTCGAACTTTTAATTCTAATTGTGTTGTAAAGTTTTTTTGTTCAGTAATATCAATACTAATTCCATTTAAGGTTAATGCATTTCCGTTATCATCGTACAGGTATTTTCCTTCTGATTTCATCCAACGAATAGCGCCATCATTAAATCTTTTTATACGATATTCTACTTCGTATAAGGAATGATTGATTCGTGCTTGTTCGATCATTTTAAAGGCCTTTTCTAGGTCTTCTGCAATAATTATACTATGCCAGTCACTGTAAACAAGATCTTCTGTGTTTTCATCATAGCCCCACATTTTTTTATGTAGCGCACTCCAATCTAATTTTTCAGTTTTCACATCAAAAGACCACGTTCCCACATTTGCAGAATCAGTTGCTAATTGCAAATGGGTAGCCGTTTTTAAAATTTGCTCTTCAGCCTTTTTTTGTTCGGTAATATCACGAGATACTGCTATAACCTGTTGCTGTCCCTCTTTGTTGGTGTTTGCAGCTGAAATTACTACGTCCCACCATTTTCCTGTGCCTTTTAAGGTAGGGCAATAAGCATTAAAATGTGCTGCGTTGCCATTTAAGGATTCTTTAAATATTTGCTTTATCTTATCTTTATTATCTTCGCCCCACATTTCCCACCAATACTGGTTTTTAATCTGGTTAAAGTCATCAATTTCCATTAACTGGCAGCCATTTTCATTCATGAATTGAACTCTACCTTCACTGTCAATTACTTTTAAACAATCGGGACTACTTTCTAAAACAGTTCGATTAAATTTCTCACTGGTTTCAATACTAGTTTGAGCTATTGCCTGCTGAGTAATATCTTGTACTGTACCAGTTAGTTTATAAGGATTTTTTTTATCATCAAATGATACTAAGCCCTTAGCATGTACTATATGCTCGTTAGACGTTAAGGGATTTAAAATTGTATACTGTATGTCATATTTACCGCCAGAAGCATATTCCATAGATTTTTGGAACGCAGTCATTACGCGGTCTACATCTTTTTCTACAATTACTTGTAAGCCTTGTTTTAAATCTAAATTTTCTTTTTGTGGCAGCCCAAATATCTCTTTTAGTCGGTTATTCGATCTAAATAATCCAGAGACAGGGTTGAAATCAAAAGTCCCTAATTCTGCAGCTTCGATTGCAAACTCTAATTGACTGTTTGAATCTTCTAATTCTCTTAAAGCATTTACTTTATCGGTGGTTTCAAAACAAGTTACTAAAATTCCATTTACTTTACCTTTATCATTTGTAACTGCACTATAACTAAATGTCCAATAAACATCTTCTATTTGGCCGTTTCTAAAAATAGGGATTAATTGATTTTCACTCCAAGTTGAGCCCCCGCCATTTGATACTTGATCTATAAATGGTTTTATTATATCCCAAATTTCTGTCCATGCCTCTTCACCACGCATTCCCAAAATACTAGGGTGTTTACCGTCTTGTCCTAAACTAGGCCTGTAGGCATCATTATAAAAACAAATTAGGTCGTCTCCCCAAAATAAAAACTTAGGAAATTTGGAATTAAGAACAATCCCAACTGTGGTTCGTAAGCTTAATTCCCAATTATCAATGGATCCAACCGCTGTTTTAGTCCAATCATATTCTCGGATTAATTTGGCCATCTCACCTTGAACCATTAGAAATTCATTTGAAGCATTATCTAGATTGGAATTCATTTAATGTAGTAAAGGTTTGATTTCAAATTGATGTAGAGTGGATGCTAATGTTTTTTCTTGTATGACATTTGAAATTGCTTGACTAATGACTGACTTTAAGTTAGAGAAATCAGCAGGTTTACGAATGTAAAACTGAGCGCCAATTTTGTAAAGAGATTCCATTACATCTGGATTAGATGAAGTTGAATACATTACAACGGGTAATTTACTTAGATCTTGGTCTTTTTTAATTTCCGATAAACATTCCATACCAGTTTTCTTGGGCATGTTTAAATCAAGAAATAACAAATGAGGTAAATCTGCAGAATTTTTTTGTAAAAAGTCCATTAAATCGGCTCCGTCGTG
>NZ_JAQWTM010000270.1 GCF_029242675.1 Flavobacterium sp. | reverse complement strand
TCTTTGGGAGGTTTTGATTTTTCTTCAAAATAGAGATGTAGGTTTTCCTCAGAATTGAGAGCAGAAACTATTTCAAAGTTATCTACTAGAAAATCGGGAAGAACAAATTTTAAAAGTTCGACAGAATCCATTTGTTATTGTTTTACTCTGCAAATATCTATATTTTTAATAAAAAGCCTCCTCAGGTTTTGTTCCTGATCCCTTTTTTTAGCCGCGAAAAAGATTGTAACGTATAGCCCGACGGTGCTGGAACGTAGTGGAAGTAGCGGCAGACGCATGAATTTGGAATAAATAGTTAACTTATTTTTGTTATTCTTAATCCGTTTTACTTATCCTGTTTCAATTGTTTTTGTTATGGTTTTTTCTTATTTACTGAGTTGTTTGAGATAATTATTTGTTGTTATTTTTTGTGTCGTTTACTTTGGCTTTTGAGTGTGTATCGACTAGTTTAAATCTTGGTCATTTTAATAGTAAGCTTTTATATAGTTATATCATTTCAGGTGTTGGGTATAGATAGTGTTCTATTTTTGGTTACGCTCTGTATTAGTATTTAATTTTAATCATTGGTAATGTATTGTAATTGTAGAAAATGACTTGATACGAATTTCGCTGGGTATCTTCAGTGATTCGTATATTTAGAAGTTTGTGACCGTCATTATGTGAATTGTTAATTTTATATTAAAAAATTGTATTTTTTGTCGTTTATAATGCATAGTTTTATTGTTTGTATGTAAAAATCTCAATTTGATAATCAAAAATTCATATATGAAACATAAATTACTCTATTTATTGTTCTTCTTTTCGTTTCTGGGAAATGCTATTTTCGCTCAAAGTAGTAAGATCAATAATAAAAATTCTGGAAATTCTTCTTCAACATCAGTAGCAAAAACAAAGGCACTTATTCCTGCACCCTTGGCAACTGCAGGAAGTTCATGTAAGGAAGTAGCAGATGCTACGGTTAGGGTTTTTGTTACTGCGTCAGGAAATAGTGGAGATATTATAGAGTGGTTTGACAGCCAAGAGTCTACTACTGTTTTACGTACTGGGTCTATTTACAGTCCGTTTATCAGTAAAACAACTACTTTTTATGTACAAAGTCGTTCTGCAAGTGACTTAAGTGTAAGGGTTCCTGTTGTGGCTTCAGTCTTTAATGCTCCCCCAAATGTTTACTTAGCTGTATCTCCTACTAATAGTCCAATTTGTAAAGGTGTTCCTTTGACTTTTACTGCAACGGGTGGTGGAGATTTGTTTGAGTTTTTAGTTGATAATGTGGTGGTTCAACCTATGTCAACTAGCAAGGTGTATACTACCACAACTTTGAATTCTGGACAAGTTGTTAAGGTTAGAACTAGGTATACTGTTAACTTTGATGGGACAGTTTCCGAAGCTGCTTGGGGTACGGGTGCGTTTGAAGATAATACTTTGAGCGCTGCACTATCGCCAAATGCAGTTGATGGATACCTGACTAATATAAAGATTAGTGGTACAGAAGATAATTTGATTTTTGGGATAACTGGTAAATTAAATGCAAATAGAAGTACATTATTGTTTTTGGATACGAAGCCTGGTGGTTTCAATATTGGAAATTATGGTGACGAAGTAACCGTTAATCCCTCAGTTAATGGGTTTAATTATTTTAATAATAATCCAAGCACTTTTGATTCCTATTTTTTACCTGATTATTGCTTGGCAATATCTACTAAAGATGGTGGATTGACCTACTTCGCTGATATTATAGAGCTTAAGACTGGTACTTCGACAAAAGTTAGTTTAGGAACTGCTTCTAATGGAAATCCGTCTGAAAACTTTGGTGTTAATAGCGGTAATACAGGTATAAATGATTTGTCGTTGGGATTTGAAGTTTCGGTTTTGAAATCTCAAATTGGCTATGTAACTGGGGATATTAAATTTTTCGGCTTCACCATGAAAGATGATTCTGAAGCTGCTTTTAGTATCACTAATTCGTTTCTTAGTCCGGAAAGAACATCTACTTTAGATTTCGGTTCTGGACCAATAAATTTTAATTTAAGTGATCCAAAGGCGGTTGTAGTTTCTGCTGACGCTTTTATACCTTGTTACAAGGAAGCTACACTTTCTGTTACTATTGTTGAGAAGCCAACTACTGCCACAGTAGGTAGTAACCAAAATAATTGTTCTCTAACTAGTGCTTCTCTAGGAGGTAATACTCCAACCGTAGGAACTGGAAGATGGTCAGTAAAATCGGGTCCAGGTACAGTAACTTTCAGTAATAGCAATAGTGGTAGTAGCACTGCAACAGTTGATGTAGTGGGTACTTATGTTTTTACTTGGACAATATCAAATGGTAATTGCGATCCTTCAACGGCCGATATTACGGTGCGTTTTGATGTACCTCCTGTACCTCCAGTAGGGAGTAACCAAACGGAATGTGCACAAAACCCTATACAAACGTTAACTGCCATAGCAACTGTTGTAGCGGGATCGACATTAAAATGGTATGATGCAGCAACAGGAGGAAACGTGGTTTCAAATCCAACATTGAATGCTATCGGAACAAAAACCTATTATGCAGAAGCGGTTAATACGGCTTCAAGTTGTCCTAGTCCTTCACGTACTGCAGTTGTTTTAACGATAAACCCAATTCCATTAGCACCAGTTAGTGGTGGGAACAAAACAGAATGTGAGGCGTCGCCGATTCAAACACTTACTGCTACAGCAACAACGGCTGT
>NZ_JAQWTM010000095.1 GCF_029242675.1 Flavobacterium sp. | reverse complement strand
GTCTAAAGTTGCAAATCCATTTTTACCATAAGAAAAGTCATTAGGGTACACTGCTTTTGCTGCTTGCGTTTTAGATCCAGCGCCACTAATAATTTGTTTGACGTTGTCTTTGTCTATGTACTGTAAATTGTGATCATGTCCTGACACTACGATGACATTATTGAATCCTTTAACTAAGGTTTGGATGCGGTCGCTTAAATCACGGTATTTTTTATTTTGAATATCCTGCGGACTAATACCAGATGTTTTGCGCAACAAATTCATGAAAGATCCTATAATCGGTAGAGGAATAGGTTGCTCCAACGGAAAAATCTGCTGTTTTAGGGAGAATTGTCCACCGTGGCTTCCGTTACTCATCAAGGGATGATGTAAGGCGAGCACTACTGTTTTTTCTTTATTCTTACTTAAAAGACTCTCTAATTCTGTTAAAAAGTCTTCACGTGTTTTAATGTCACAATTATCATTTATTGTAGGGATCTTATCCCAATCTTCTAGAAACCACTGGCTATCAATTGTAATTAATGTTACCAAGCTATCTATTTTGACATCGTCAATTGCACAAGACTTTTCAGGTAGAAAAGATTCTTTATCTTTAAGATGATTGGTAATAAATTCACTTTCTCTTTCAAGACCTTTAATGCCACTATACCAGTCATGATTACCTGGTATGAAAATAGTCTTTCCTTTAAAATCTTTAGTAAGTGCTAATTGTGAAACTAATTTGTTCTCTGCAATTGAGTGATTTTTTTTATCACTTTCGTCAGGCATTCCTTTAGGATAAATGTTATCTCCTAGAAATAGCAAGGTGGTATTTTTGTCTTCTGTTTTAATTTTGTCATGAAACAGTTCAAGAAATTGTTTAGGTTCTTCTTGATCAGCATTCCCGGCGTCGCCAATTAAATAAAAACGATGTGCAATTTTTGCCGTATCTTTTTCGTTATTAGGTACTGGATTTTCTACATCTTTACCATATTGCACGTGCTTAGTTGCACACGCTTGTAACAGCAAGATCGATATTGGAATATATAAGAATATTTTAGTTTTTATAAATGTATTATCCGGAAACAATTTCATAATTTAGTAGTATAAAAATTTGTATATGACCCTCCTCGAAAAAGCCAAAGAATTTGTTGGTAAATTACTCAAAGATAATCTTTCTATATCATTTACCTATCATAATTTTAATCACACTTTAAACGTGGTTGAGGCTGCTACAATACTAGCAAAATCAGAGGTTTTGAATGAAACAGATACAGAAATTTTACTTGTAGCTGCTTGGTTTCACGACACGGGTTATACTATGGGTTGTACAAATCATGAGCAATCAAGTATCGCCATTGTATCTCAGTTTTTAAAAGATAATAATAAGGAACAAGTTTTTATTGACGCTGTTGCAAAAGTGATCGAAGCTACCATTTATGATCGCAGTCCTCGTACGCAGTTAGAGAAAATTATTAAAGATGCTGACTACTCGCATTTTGCAAAGGAAGATTACTTAACTTTGTGTGAAAAGCTGAGAAAAGAATGGGAGGTAACTAGTCAGAAATTCTACTCTGATTTAGAATGGGCAAAAGAAAACCTACATATCATTTCACAATTTCATGTATATTACACCCAATATGCTCTAGAAAATTGGCAACCTATAAAAGAAAAAAATATACAATTGATTCAAAATAAAATTAACGACGATGTTGTTGCAGGAACAGTAGCAACTAAAGAAATAGAGGATAAGAAAAAGAAGAAAAAAAAATCAAAAAAGTTAAAGACCAGCAGGGGAGTAGATACACTTTTTAGAATTACTTTAAGTAATCACACGCGTCTAAGTGGTATTGCAGATAGCAAAGCCAATATCTTACTATCAGTTAATGCTGTTATCATTTCTATTGCATTGTCTTCTATTATTCCAAAATTAGATAGTCCAAATAATAGCTACTTAATCATCCCAACATTTATCATGTTGATGTTTAGTGTAATATCAATAATTTTTGCCATTTTGTCTACTCGTCCTAAAGTAACAACTGGTACTTTTACGAGGCAAGATATTGAAGACAAAAAAGTAAATTTATTGTTCTTTGGTAACTTCTTTAAAATGCCATTAGAAGAGTATGAGTGGGCAGTAAACGAAATGATGAAGGACGATAAATACTTGTACAACTCGATGATTAAAGATTTGTATTTTTTAGGGCTTGTATTAGAAAAAAAGTATAGCTTATTGAGGATTACCTACAATATTTTCATGCTAGGAATCATCGTATCTGTAATATCATTTGTTATTGCTTTCAACTCAATTCGTGGCTAAGGAAGTACTTTAATTAATTTCGTTAAGTAAATCTTCATAGCTGTAAGCTTCATCTGGAACATCAGTATTGCAAACTTTAATTCGTAATGCTCTCAATCCAGAGACACCTTGCAATTCTTGAACATCAAATTGCTCAATTGTAGGCTCGAGTATCTTCTTGAATTGCAGGAATTTAATATACTTTAAATACTCTTTCTCTTCGTAATCATTAGAATAAACGATTGTGATCTTTTCTTTTTGCGTGATGCGCTCTTTCGTTCCCTTAATATTAGCTTTGTCGATACGCTTTTTTACTACTTCATAACGTGCGTTGTAGGTTCCGTCTACGTCAAAACGTTTTTCATCCATTCTAAAACGAACGGATATCGGCGAACTAAAAACTAAGATAAGTGAAGTAACGTCAAGTTCGTATGGTAAAATAGATTTTAAGCGATGGTGCTCTAGTTCCATTTTACACAAAGTTTGCAATTGCCACAACCTTAAGTTGCTCAAGTACATAGTGTCAAAAGTTTGTGTAGGTGCAATTGAGGCACCAATATATAAATTGTGTTCTACACCGTCTGTCTTAAAACGTTCAAAATAATGAGGGAATATTTGTTGCGCCTCTTTTTGTTCATGATCTAAAATTGAAGCCATTTTTTTATTGATAATCGACATGGCATCGTCAAAGTTTTTTCTCGAATGATAAAATAATGCTGTCTTAGAATCTAATTCAGAAAAGTAGTTTGCAATCAATACTTTATTATCTTCGTCGATCTTTTCATTTCCTAAAATAGGATGAATCTCTTTTTGTATGTATGCTTGAATTTGCTGCTCAGTGTCTGCCATCAATTCTAAACTTAATTCATTGTAATAACTTTGCATCTCAAATTTAAGCTGCTCTAACAGAGGTACATTGTTGATTAAATTTAATCTATCGATAATATTTAACAACGTACTCAACTGATTTTTCAAATCTTCTTTTACAGTTTCATTGCGATGCTCAGAGGATCCTTTTATATCAATTTGTCCATACAAAGGGTAGACATCTTTAAATACGATTTCTTTAAAAATATAATCTTTATTCTTGTTACTTGACTTTAAATATTTTTCGACTTCCTTTTTAAATTTCCAGTAAACGCTAGAGTGAATTGCAGTATACTCGCGTTGAATTACTGCTTCTATTTGGTTTTCGATATCTACATTGTAGCGTTCGATTGTATCGATGACAAACGGAAGAACTAACTTTAAATTTGTAGCATTGACGCTGTTTAAACTTCTTATATTTGTAGAAACCAATTCAATTATTCCTAATAATTTTCCGCTCTTTACCACAGGAGCAAAAATGCAACTCTTGATATTTTGTTTTAATAAATGTTCGCCCAGTTTTTCATTGCCTTCAGTTTGCGCAAAGTGAGCAACATTCGAAATAGAAAGCATTTTTTGTTGATCAACAACATGAGCAATTGTACAATCCATAAAGGCATTGCTGCACGTCATCTCTGAGTGATCTGCCAATAAAAAACTTTTTACATCGTCATTATCATATGGCGGTCTAATAAATTTGTCTTCTTCTTCATTGTAAATTATTAGACCTACTCTAATATCGTTTAATTTGAATATAGATCTAAAAATTTTCTCAAACTTAGGGTTGCTTCTTTCTTGGTTGTCTTCTTTTAAAAGTAGGTTGCTTTTTAAGTTCGAAATAGCACTTTCGGTAGTTGCATCAAAAAGTGTGATGATACCAAATCCTTTTAAAATCCAACTCTCATTTGGGAATTTCTCTTTCCATAGTGCAATATCTTCGTAGTTGTCGATTAATTGTTCGATATCTTCACTGCTAAGTTCAGGAGCTTTATTTGTTTTTACAATTTCTATAAAATCAGCGTTGTAAAGTATTCTATAATGTTTAGTAATTCCGTTTTCGTCTGGAATATCATAAAATAAAGGCTTGGTAATATCAAACTGTTGTTTA